>CAYLJO010000064.1:0-27839 GCA_964383905.1 uncultured Blastocatellaceae bacterium | reverse complement strand
GTCCCACGCGCCGCCTCCATTCTTCAAAGCGCCTTGCGCACTGCGCGCCTCACCCGATCACGAGCCGTCAGCCCGTAAACGAAGTGCGACGTGTCGCCCACTACCTTGTGGGCTACCGCGCTGCAAAGATTGCGCGCCGTGCGGTTTTTCAGTTCCGTCAGATAGCTTACCCCACGCGGCCTGAAACCGGTTCATCGTCCAGGAAGCGACCGGCCCGCCGATGACGCCTGCTGCCAGCCCTTTCAAGACATCGCCTTCGCGACGCCCACTCTTTCCTTTGTTACCGCCCATGCTCGATGACCCCTTTTAGGAATGTCGATGCTCCGAATGAGCAGGCGACAGGTGCTTGCACTCACCCGTTGATGCGGCCGTGTGGCAGCCGCAGTCGGGCTCGTCACACTCGAAGTGGCCGGGTTTCAGCATCTCCTCGAATTCGTCGGCGAACCGACGCCCGCCCTCTTTCTGTCCCCGGGCTGAGAGCGCATACCTGTTCTCACCGGCGCGCTCAAGAAGGCCGTCCGCCGCCATCCGCTCCAGGCTCTCCACCACCACGGCATTTTCGGCAGCGAGAAACTTTTGCAGGTCGGAAGGTGTAAACTCCCGGCCGAAGCCTTCCCCCGTCATCCAGTACATGACCTGCAGAATCTCGTCACGCCAGTAGAGGCTGCCGAGCGGGTCCGAGGGGTGATGTTTTTCCTGTTCAGACATCATCTATCCGGCCTTTGATAAAGCCACCTTTACTTTATTATCTTCAACCTTTACGGGCAGATACTCAAGACTGAGTTCTGGTTTCTCAACACATGCCCCGCGACGGCGCAAATCATAGCGATATCCATGACAGGAACAGGTGAGCATCGGGCTTTCCAAGAGCGCATCGCCGAGCGCTCGCCCGCCCGCAGCGCAGGCGTTACGATACGCATAAAACTCTCCACCAATTTTGCAGACCAGCAAGTTAATCTCGGCGTAATGGATGATCTTGAACCGGCCGTCCTCAAAGCCTATGGCGCGGACGACCGGAACCCATGTACCGCCTGCGCCCTTCTCATCGGTCTGCCCTCTTTTTAGTTGGACAAGCTTAGCCGGCTGTGACATATCACTTCTACCAGGGATCAGTGACCCTAAAAGCGCGGCGGCACGGGCGGTGGCTTCGATCTGCTCTGGCCTCCCCTCAATTTCAATGCCTAACAGATCGGGCGCGGCTTCACCAAGGGCTTTTTCGATCTCCTGCTTCAATGTCGCAACGGGCGGAGCGCCACTGCCTTTGCGGATCAATCGCACCCGCGCGCGGCCGTCCGTTATGCCGAGCAGCTCTACATCGCAGCCCTGAGAGATCAGGGAGGGGCGTAGATGATCAAGGGCGGCCGCCACCCTGTCACGCAATTCGACCGGCAGCAGCCCGTGGATGAGCAGGATGGCGCGGACCACTTCATCACTTAGCAGCTGGCCCAGGATCTGGTCTTTAAGCGGCAGCGAATGAAGGGTAACGATGATGCGGCGCAATGCCTCGCCGTAGAGTTCGAGGATGATTTGAACGAGGTCCAGGGCTTTCTCGCGGACTTCCCTTTTCGGGTAGTTCTCCAGCTCTTCGACGAGCGTATTCAACCGCTCGACCATCTCCTCCGCGTCCCGCTCTTGAACCTTCGCTTCACTCATCCGTGACCGCCCCTCATCGCCTCGTTCCTGACGATTTCGAGCGCCTCACCGACTCTGGCCGCGACGACCGGACTGAAATCAGGCCCCCAGTTCTCATTCTGCGGCTCGATCTCGACGATCGTCACATCTTTTGGCAGCACGCCGAAATGCTGACAGACGATGAGCAGATTCTCCAGGCTGATCACGCCCGTGACCGCCTCCCCGATACGCGCCTGCACGTCCGCCGGGTACGGCGACGGATTATCCCAGCGATACACCTCAAGCGTGCCAGGCTCACGGCCACGCTTGGCGGCGCTCAGGAAAATCGCCCTGTCGTATTTTACAGGCGATTCTTCGAGCCACTGGTAGACCATGATGGGGCCGTAGTTGAGGTCTTCGACGTGAACGTGATCGGGCCAGGTCATCTCCGCGAGTTCGGAGAGGAGGACGCGACCGAATGACATGTCGCTCAGGTTGGAGTAGCCGATGCCCGAGACTAAAACCATGGCTCAAATCGGGTCCCGCCCGGTGGCGGGCTTAAGAAGCTAACCCTCGGCCGAGCAAGCGCAGGTGTTGACCTCGCGCACGATCTCGCGCTCGCCGCCGTAGATATGCGTCGTGCACGGCATGCACGGGTCGAAGCTGCGGATCGCGCGGAGCATGTCCACGCCCGTAAAATCCGCGGGGCTTGAGAATTCTTCCAGGATCGGCGTGTTCAGAACGGCCTCTTCATAAGGTCCCGGGTTGCCGAACGGGTCCTTCGGTGAAGCGTTGATGGTCGAAGGCGTGGTGATCTGGTAGTTGACGATCGCGCCTTTGTCGAGCACCAGGTGGTGAGCGAGCCAGCCGCGCCCCGCGCCCCAGTAGCCGACGCCGCGCCGCTCGTCCTTCGGCACTTCGAACTTTGTGCTGACCTTGTCCTCACCTTTGCGCAGGTAGTCGAACGCGCGCAGCGTCATCGTGAAGGCCGTCATCAGGTTGTATGCCATGCAGTAGGCGCGGGCGCGGTTGCGCTCAAACGCGTTCCACACCTCCGGGATCCGCCACTCTAAATCCATCTCCGCCATCATCGTCTTCGGCAAGCGCATAATAAGGCTCTGGCCGGTGGACTCCATGAACTCGTTTTTCGGCATCAACGCGGCGGCGGCGGTCGTCCAGATGCGCGCGTAGCACCCGGCCTCGACGACCTGCCGGTCCCAACGCGGCGCGGTGTCCCACGTGTAACGGTCCTTCCAACTCTCCTTCGACGGCTTCGGCATCGTCTCCTTGTTCCAGGGGTGGTTCGGCGAGAGCGGCCCGCCGGTGGGATCCGTGCGGTAGCGTTGCCGCCCGTTGTGGTTCCAGTCTTCGTAATAAGAGTGCTCGACGAACTCTTCGATGCCCAGATTGATCTGCCGGAGCTTCGTCGTCACCAGCTCGCCGTCAATGACTACGCCCGGCGTGGCCCAGCGCCGCTCGCCCCACTCGTCGCAATTTTTGTACGTGGCGTCGTAAGCCTCGGGGTCGTCCCACATACCCAGGTCGACGAGATTCTTCGGGCGCGCGCCGACCTTCTTGTATTCGGGGTTGTACTCGTAGAAGAAATCCGTGAGATCGTCCCAAAGCGGGATCATCCGCTTGGTCCAGTCAATCATCTGGTGCAGCCGCGTGTAGGTCTCGTTGAAGTCCGTGACCGTCACGGTCGAGGACATCCCGCCGGGTATGACCGTCTGCGGGTGCGGGTACTTGCCGAAGAGCACACTGTAAGCTTCGCGCGGGACGCGCGTCATCTTCAGGCCGTCGAGGTAACATTTGCCCGAGAGCGGGTTGAGCGCCAGCATGATGTCCCCGATGGTTCTGTAGTTATGAATCTCGGCGTGCGGCGCTTCTGTCCGCTTAGCCTTCTCCCACATCGCCGGGTTGGTCGCCTCGACGACGACCTGCGAATAATCCGGGCCGGCGAGCAGGAAGAGGTGCAGCGGGTGGTCGTAGAGAAAATCGAGCGCCAGCGCCAGGTTGCGCAAGGTGGTGCCGAGCGGGGGCGGGTGAATGCCGAAGGCCATCTCGATGGCTTCGCAGGCGGCGGTCGAATGCACCCCGCCGCACACGCCGCAGGCGCGGGATGAGATGAAGATCGCGTCGCGCGGGTCGCGCCCCTTCAGGATCACCTCGTAGCCGCGAAAGAGCGTGGCGATCGAGTTGGCGTCAAGAAATTTGCGCCCCTGCAGATCCGCCACCGCGTGAAACGAGAGCGCGCCCGCCACGCGCGTCACCGGGGAGATCGTCACGTCCTTGATGTGCCCGTTGCGCGCGAGCAGCTCTTCGAGCCTTTCGCGCTTGATCTCCCGCGGCCGGTAACCGTAAGGGTCTGTCACGCCCCCCTTGAGATGTGCGTTGCCCTGCTCGTCGAATTCAACCGGCAAATTCTTGAAGCACATTCGGGTCTCTCCGTCACTGTAGGTTGTCCGGCCCCTTTACCCCTGCGCTCTTTTTTCCGCCTTCTTCGCGCGTTCTTCCGGCAAGACTTGATAATCTTTACCGTACTTGCGTTCGGGCAATATCTCGTAGCCGGACGGGAACTGCTCTTCGGGCTTCTGCCGGCCGGGCCGGTCCGCGCCCTGAAACTGCATCGCGTTGTAGAAGAATTCGAGGATGCGGTGCGAGAGCGACATGCGGCCCTGCTCCATCGCCCACCCCGAAGGCACCGTGTCGCGCCAGCGTATCTCGCGGTTGCGCTCGCGCTGGCTGATGCGGCGCAGGGGGCGAATGATTGAGCCCATCAGGCGCGAGGCGTTGGATGACAGCATCGAGCCGGGCGGCGCTTTGTAGAAGGGCGAGAATTTATCCGGGAAGCCCGGCATCGTGCAGCCGATGCAGGGGCCGCCGGCGTTCATGCACCCGCCCATGTGAGCGATCGCGCCGCGCTCCGTGATGTTGCATTGCACGACCGGCCCCCAACAGCCGACTTCGACCAGGCACTCTTGATCGCCGTACTCCTGAGCGAAAGTGCCCTCCTCGTAGTAGCCCGCGCGCACACAGTGGCGATGCACGGTCTCGGAAAATAACCACGCGGGGCGACCCAATTCGTCAAACTCCGGCAGCGGGCCCAGACCTTGCAGAAATAGAAGGATCGCTTGGACCGTGTCGGTGAAGTTATCGCCGACGGGCGCGCAGCCGGGAATGTTGATGACGGGCAACCCCAGCGCGCTGCGGTAATCTTTGCCGAGGAAGTCCATCAGGCTCATCGAGCCGGTGACGTTGCCGTAAGAGGCGGGGATGCCGCCCCACGTCGCGCACGTCCCGATGGCGATGCTCGCCGCGGCGCCCGGCGCGAGCCGCTTGACCCACTCGGCCGTCGCCACGCGCCGGCGCTGGTCGCTCGGCACCCAGAGCGGCAGCGAGCCTTCGCCCGCGAACGGCTCACCGCCAACAGTCAGGCTCTCGTCCGGGATCGAGCCTTCGTAGACGATCACGTAAGGGCCGCCCAGTTTCCCCTGCTCGGCGAGTTCGAGCGTGCGGATGTAATGGTCCCCGGCTTCGAGTTGTAGGACGTAGTGGTGAAGTACGACGAGCGGGATGCCGGGGATTGAGCCGGTGAGCAGATCTTCGAGCGCGGGCTCGGTCGCGCCGCTCACGGAGACGGTGCAGCCGTCGCAGCTCATCCCGGCCAGCCAGAAGACATAAACCCTTTCGAGCGGGCCGAGACTGACCATCGTTTTACCCTGCTCCTCGTGGATGTCTTCGGCTACCTCTTCCATCGTTCGGCGCGCGACGTTGCCGACCTGATCCGGCAGCCCCTCGGTCGAAGAGACGCGCTGCCGGTGGCTCCCGGCCTTGCCGACGTGTTTCTCCGGTATCTCGTTCATCACGCTTACCTTTCTCCGTTCGTCCGATTATCTTCTGAGCAACGCCTGGCCCACCGTGCCGACGTGACGGTCAACGTTAGCAAAGTGCACGGCAACAGATTCAAGCCCGCCCGCGAGCGCCGTCAGCCCGCCGTTGAGCGCCTCCACACCACTCAGCATCTCGGTCTCTTTCTCAATGGCGCGCACGCCGAAGTTGATCTTCTCGATATTGCCCCGCACGGATTGAAGCGTCCTCAGGATGATAAAGAGAGAGGTGACCAGCGCGAGCAGCAGAATCGCGCCCGCGAGCGCCGTCAGAATCGTCAGCAGCAACGTCACCTCAGGGCCTCCTCTGCGCGAGCGCGCGGCCCGTCGCGCGCAGTTTTTCTGCAATCGAGGCCGAGCCCGCTTCAATCGCTACCGCCGCTTGAAGAATCCGTCCGGCCACGCCCTTCGTCGCTTCGAGTTTCGAGACGAGGCCGGTATTGCTCGCGATCCCTCGCGCCGCAGGCAGCGTGATCTGCGCGAGCTTAAGGATGTCTCTTTCGGTGCGCACGATCAGGATGACGAGCTTCAGTATCCAGAGCGTCAGAACTAACGCGACGACGAGCGCGAACCACCAGACGATGATAATCGCAGTTTCCATAACTCGACCTCCTTGATGGTCGGTCTGAACCGCCTGTGCTGATTAGCCAAGCCTCAGCCCACGGCCTCGCCGATGCCTAAATGGGCCGCGACGGCGTTCAAGCTGTCATCGGCAGAAGCCAGATGCTCGTCAACGGACTTCAAGCCGTCGCCGACGCTCGTGAGCCCGCTGTTGATGGCTTCGACGTGACCCTTCAACGGCGCGGTCATCACCTCCGCCCGGCCGAGGGCGCGTTCGACTTCGGCGAGCGCGCTGCCGATGCGCCAGAGATAGACGAAGATGGTGATGAGGCTCACGGCCAGCGCCACGACCAGCACGACGAGGTAAATGACGGTGAGCCACGTGAGCAGTCGCATCCCGTTACCTCCTGGATCCAAGCGCGTTGGCGAGCGCGCTAACCGTATTATCGATTGATTCCGCCCTGGCGTTGATGGATTGTGCGGTCTCCAGAATATCGCCGGCGACTTTGTTGGTCGTATTGAGCATCCAGATCGAGACGGTATTGCCCGCGATCTTCTTACCCGCTTCCCAGATCAGGCCCGCGTGTTTGTCCACGCGACGGGCGGCGGCGATGAGCATAATGAGCAGAACCGCCACGATGACGATCACCACCGCGCCCGCGATCAGCGAATAAGTCCAGAGCCTCATCGTATCCATGTTACTTAGCATTCGACTCTCCTCCTGCCCTGTAACCATTGCCGGAGACTTCGCGCTGAAGGAAGTCCGCCACGTGCGACAATTCTTCCACAATCGGTGAGGTCACATCGTAATCGATGACGGCGCGGCCCTGCCTGTCGGCCTCAACCACGTTTTCGTCGAACGGAATCGCCGCGATCAACTCCAGCTCATGGTTGCGGCAATAAGTTCTGACGGCCTCCTCATCCTGCGGGCCCCGAAGCTTGTTGGCGATGGCGTACAGGCGCTCGATGCCCAGCCCCCGCGCGAGGGGCAGTATGCGTCCGGCGGTCTCCAGCGAGCGGTAATATGGTTCGAGCACGACGAGTAGGGCGTCGACATGTTTGACCGTTCCCCGGCTCATGTGCTCGACCGACGCTTCCATGTCCATCACGGTCACGTCATTCGACCCGCTGACGATCTCGCCGATGATGCTGCGCACGGCAGCGTGGGCACCGCAGAGTCAACCCGCGCCGGGGTGATCGACGCGGCTACCGACCAGCACCGTCACCCCGTCCGGGGCTTTAAGTCCATATTGATTAACGATCTCCGCCACGGGCTTGGTCAGCACGAGACGGCTCGCGCCTGATTCGTCTTCGCGCCGCTCGACGACGCTGCGCGGAATCGGCTCGCCATCACCCGCGCCTAGAGCCTGGCTAAGATTCGGATTAGGATCACCATCAATAGCCAATACGGGGAGGCCGCGCCGCGCCAGGATGCGCGTGAGCGTCGCCGAGATGGTTGTCTTACCTGATCCGCCCTTGCCGCTGATTGCAATTTTCATAGATCGTCTCCAATCTCAAAAATCGGGGGACTGCTTAAGGGTAGGGGATGCGTCCTTGTCCTTGATCAACGACGCTCAAAAATTTGGTGGCGCAGGCGAAAAGATTCCACCACATCCGGCGCATGGGTTCATTAATGCAGGGAGATGCCTGAGCTCAATCCACCTTGTTGCCGGCCCCAAGCCACACTTCTCTTCCGGATGTTTAATACTGTCATCATACTACCAGAACCACCTTAGATAAAAAAGATCGACTCTTACTTCGATGCATCGAAGTAAACAATCTGATGAAAGGCAGGCTGCCGAAGGAAGCCAGTTTATTTTGGCTTTCACAAGATTGTTAAACCTTAATTCTGGAAGTTTGACCGGCGCTAAAATGGTGGGGGTTGACATTAAAGATATATTTGGAGGATAAACTACGATATTTCGTACTTGGTTCGTTTCGGAGAACCGTTCTTGGGTATTTCTGCGCTTGAGGGAGTCTCCGGCCGGCTTCAAAGACAAGAGAATATTATGCGAGAAGAGGCCATCCAAGAGATACAAGAGTTTCACGGACACATGTGTCCGGGACTGGCAATCGGCATCCGCGCGGCGGAGATTGCGCTCGATCAGGTTGGAAAGCATGCGACGGATGAAGAAGTCGTTGCGGTTGTCGAAACAGACATGTGCGCCGTCGACGCTATTCAGTACTTAACGGGCTGCACCTTTGGGAAAGGTAATCTGCTCCATCGCGACTTCGGCAAGAATGCATTTACCTTTATTCGCCGATCCGATGGCAAGGCGCTGAGGGTCGTGACCAAGCCTGAGGCATGGGGTGATCCGGACTCGGAGCACTCCCAGCTCTTCGCCAAAGTTCGCGCTGGGGGGCAGGCGACGCCCGAGGAAAGGGAAAGATTCGAGCGCCTGCACACAGCCCGCGCCCGGGCTATTTTAGAGTCTCCCATAGACCGGCTGTTTGAGGTTAAAGAGGTAGAATCCCGCGTCCCCCGAAAGGCAAGGATTCACACGTCACTCCCTTGCGAAGAGTGCGGCGAGATGGTCATGGAAACTCGCATCCGCAAATTCGGCGGGAAGGACCTGTGTATACCCTGCTTCGAAATGCGTGAAGCCCGGTGATCACGCGCGGCCGGTCGCGATCATCAGTCTCCGCCCCGAAGGGGCTTTGGGAGCAGAGGGCCGGTGATGCTGAAGGTCTCCGCATAAAAACTTCCGTAAATTTGCCTTACGTATCATACCCTTATCTGAAAGAGAGCACTATGAATATCCCCCCGACCACCTGTCCTGCTGTCGTCAGGGCAATCGTCTTCGTTTGCGCGATCACCTTTCTGACCGTTCCCGTGCTTGCGCAAGAGACCACCGCGACTTTGTATGGCACGGTCAGGGATCCGAAGAAGGCCACGGTCTCTAACGCCAGGGTGGCGGCGACCAACGAGCTAACGAACTTCACCCGGTTTACTGTGACCGATGACAAGGGTAATTACACTTTGCCACTTCTCCCCGTGGGCAGGTATGAATTATCGGCCGAGGCCGTCGGGTTTGAGAAGTACCTCCAGAAGGGCATAACGCTGACGGTCAATCAGGCCGCCCGCGTTGACATTGACCTGGTCGTCGGCTCTCTGTCCGAAGTCGTCCAGGTGATATCCGAAGCAGGCCTGGTCAACACACAGAACGGGGCGGTCGGGCAGGTCATCGGCAAGAGGAAGATCGACGACCTCCCGCTCAACGGAAGAAACTTTCTCCAACTGGCGAACCTGCAAGCCGGTATCACGCCGGAAATCACGCTCGTCACCGATTTCACTCCGGACCATCCCGGACGATTTACCTTCAACGCGAATGGACTGCGGATCCAATCCAATAATTTCCTGCTCGATGGCGCCGACGACAACGATGAATTTCAGGGCGCTGCCGCCGGCGTCCCGTCGCCCGACGCGCTGCAAGAGTTCCGCATCCTGACCAACGGGTATTCGGCCGAGTACGGGCGGGGCGGGGGCGCCCAGGTCAACGTGGTCACCCGCTCAGGGACGAATGATTTTCACGGGAACCTGTACGACTTCCTGCGCAATGACTTTTTTGATGCGCGCAATTTCTTCTCCGCCACGGTTCCGCCGCTCAAACAGAACCAGTTCGGAGGAACATTCGGCGGCCCGCTGCGCCGTGACCGAACCTTCTTTTTCGGAAGCTATGAAGGCTTCCGCCGTCGCGAAGGCGACCCGGCGAGCGCGGTGGTGCCTTCCCTGCTCGAGCGAAACGGGGATTTCTCCCAGTCGGCCAGGAAACCCATCGACCCGGTCACGCGCAAGCCGTTTCCCAACAATGTCATTCCACCAGAACGCATCAGCCTCCTCTCCAGAAACGTGATCGGTTTGTACCCGGCGCCGAACCGGGGCACGAATCAGCTTAACGTGACGGGGAATGGTTCACTCGATAGCGACCAGTTTCTCGCCCGGGTGGATCACAACCTCAGCAAGAAAAACACCTTAACGGGACGGTACTTCTTTGAGAGCGGCACCTCCCTGAGGCCCTTCACCTTCCCGCCTCCGGTCAATGTGCCCGGCTTCCCTTTCAGCGATGAGTTCGGGTTTCAGAATTGGGTGCTCTCGGACACGCACACCTTTTCGCCCCAGCTGCTGTTTGAGGCGCGCTTCGCCTACTCGCGCACGCGCACGCTCTTCAACCAGCCGAAATCTACTATTGACCCGCACGCGCTGGGTTTCACTTTCCCGGTTGTGGGTCAGCCGCAGGTACCGCTCATGATCTTGAGCGGGTTGACGACCATTGGGGCGAGCTTCGAAACCAATGCTCTGAGGCGCGATAATATCTTTCAATATCAGGGACAACTGACTTACATTCACGGCAGACATAACCTGAGAGCGGGAGGTGACGTCTTTCGCAATCAATTCAGCCTCGGCGAAGACAACCGAAAATCGGGCCAATTCGTTTTCTCAGGCGCGTTGTCGGGAAATCCCATCGCTGACCTGCTGCTCAGTCTTCCCGCCTCCTTCTCGCAATCCAATGGAGGCCAGCCCGCGTACTTTTTCTCAACCAATATTCAGCCTTACGTCCAGGACGACATTCGTGTCTCGCGACGCCTCACGCTCAATCTCGGGCTGCGCTATGAATTGAATCTACCCACGCATGAAAAGTACAACCGGCTCTTCGCCTTCAGACCCGGTCAGAAATCTCAACTGGTCCCCAACGCGCCCACGGGACTCGTCTTCGTCGGCGATCCCGGCCTCCCCGATCTTGTCAAGACGGACAAGAACAATTTTGCTCCTCGCTTTGGCTTCGCCTGGGACATTTTCGGCGACGGCAAGACCTCCCTTCGCGGCGCCTACGGCATCTATTACGACAGCATTCTGGGCAGGCTCTACGGCAACTACGTCGTGAATCCACCCTTCACCTCGACCGTCAATCTAAGCACGCCGAGGAACTTCAGCGACCCCTTCAACGGACAGAGCCCGTTTGCGAGCGGGGCCGCCGGAATGACCTTTCCGCAGTTTCTTTCTCTCAACGTCATTGATCCTAATTATCGCTCGCCTTACAACCAGCAGTGGAACTTGAGTATTCAACGTGAGGTGACGAAAGATTTTGTTCTGGAGGCCGCTTACGTCGGAACCAAGGGCACGCATCTTCCCGGCACGCGCGTCCTCAACACCGCCGTGTTTGTGCCGGGCAACTCCACGGCCCGCAACATAGACCAGCGGCGCCCGTTCGGTCCGGCCTTCGGGGCGATTAATAGCTTCGAATCTTCATTCGACTCGAACTACCATTCCCTGCAACTGACGGCTAACAAGCGGCTCAACCACGGCCTCTCGTTTTTGGCCGCCTATACCTTCTCGAGAAGCATCGACAACGGTTCATTCCCCAGCGGGCGGCTTGCCATTCGGGTCGGCACCATCCCGCAGGATCAAAATAATTTGCGGGCCGAACGGGGGTTATCGAATTTCGACGTGCGCCACCGCTTCGTCATTAGCTATCTCTGGGAGATTCCTGCTTTCCGGTCACAGAAAGGCCTGCTGGGCCATGTGTTTGGCGGTTGGCAACTCAACGGCATCACGACATTTCAGAGCGGGCGCCCGTTCGTCATCCAGGATAGCACCGACCCGAACCTCGACGGCGTCGCATCGGACAGGCCCGACGTGATACGCAATCCGAACTTGCCGTCGGGCCAACAAACCGTTGAGCATTTCTTCGACACCGGGGCGTTCGCGCGAGTCCCACAGGGCACGAACCGCTTTGGCAATGCCGGCAGAGATATTGTCATCGGCCCCGGCTACAATAACTTTGACGCTTCCCTCATCAAGCGTTTTCCTTTATTCGAGAGGGCGAGGGCCGAATTCCGCTGGGAGATCTTCAACCTGTTCAATCGCCCTAACTTTGATAATCCGGGGGGCGGCGCGCCCTCCAATGATATCGCCTCACCGGTCTTCGGCTCTCTGCAAAGCACACTGCCCAACAGCCAGCGTATCATGCAGTTTGCCCTGAAGATCAATTTTTAATGAGCCATCTCTTTTTAGGAGGAAAAATGAAAAAATTCACCGGAGCCCTGAGCCTGATCGTTCTTATATTGACGGTTCAAGCCCTGGCTCAAACACAGCAAGCGAAAACCGGACCCGTCATTCGCACTCAACCGGGTGCGAGCGGGGCTTCCAACGGGGCGGCCATTAGCCCGGAACAATTCAAGCAAATTATCGCTTTTCACGGTCACAGCTGCGCCGGCCTGGCCATGGGCGTGCGCGTCGCTCAGGCGGCGGCGCGCGAACTTGGCGTTAACACTAATGAGAATGAGCTCGTCGCCATCGTGGAGACCAACAAGTGCCCGGTGGATGCCATCCAGGTTCTGATGCACACGACGGCCGGGAAGCGGAATCTGATCTACCAGGCCCACGACCGTAACGTGTTCACTTTCGTCCGCCGCTCGGACGGCAAAGGGATTCGCATCACGGTCAAAGATGATGGGTGGGGAAAATCTGACCCGGCTTTCGACGCCTTGCGTGCTAAAACCTTCAAAGGACAAGCCACGGCGGAAGAGAAAAGAAGGTTTGATGAACTGATGCAAGCTCGCGCGGCAGCTATTCTCTCTGCTCCCGAAGATCAGCTACTGACGATTGAACCCGCCAAAGTTGATCTTCAAGAGAAGCTGGATTAGTTATCTCAAGGCCCGCGAGAAAATTCATTCTGAAACGAATTTGCCAGAGAGCGGTCGTCACGCTGGCGGCTATTTTCCTCTGCGCGCTAGCGGTGCTCGTCAGTGCGGATGAGGGCCGTACTTATACCATCGCGTTTACGGTCCGGGAGATGCCCTCGCTTTTTTCTACTCCCGCACATGGCGGACCGCACTGGGTCGTCACGACTTTTCTCTTCGATAGTCTGCTGTGGAAGGATAAGGACGGCCCGGTCCCCTTGCTCGCGGAGAGCTGGCGCTCATCCGATGATAAAAGGGCGTGGACCTTCCAATTACGCGAAGATGTGAGCTGGCATGACGGGCAGCCATTCACCGCCGGTGACGTGAAATTTACCTTCGATTATTTGCGCGATCATCCCTTTCCGATGTCGGCAGCGGAAGCGACCTCCCAGATTGATCATGTCGAGGTCGGGTCACCCTCTGAGGTAACTTTCCACCTCAAATCGCCGTCGCTCGACTTCCTCGCCGATGTGGCAGGGGCGATTCAGATCTTACCTAAACATGTCTGGCAGAAAGTTGCAGACCCGCTCAAGTTTCTCGACCCTCCGGCCTTCATCGGAACCGGCCCTTTTAAATTCGTTGAGACGCGGCGCGGCGAGTACCATCTGTTCGAGGCTAACGACCGCTATTTCCTGGGCCGTCCGGCCGTTGATCGCCTCATCTTCAAAGCGGTCACCAACCCCCCCCTGGCGCTCGAGAGCGGTGATGTGGATGCCGCGAGTTTTTCCAGCCCGCTGGCGCTCGCCCGTTTTAATAATCGCGCTGATTTCGTCATTACGAAGGGGCCCTATAGCTATTACCTGACCAAGCTCATATTTAATGTTTCCCACCCACCTTTCGCTTCGAAGGAGGTCCGGCAAGCGTTCGCTTACGCGCTTGACCGGCAGGAGATCATCAATCAGGTTTTAGGCGGGAGCGGGCTCGTCGCCAGCGCCGGCCTCCTGCACCCGGACTCGGAATTTTTTAACCCGAATCTACCTCGTTATGAGCACAACAAGGAACGCGCGGAGGAACTCCTGAGCCGGGCCGGTTTCACGCGGAAGGGCGCCGATGGCGTATTGGAATCTGCGGATGGGAAGCGGCTTTCATTCGTGCTCTACGAGCGTAACGACTCGCCCGATCTGGCGCGCACGGCCGAGATGATCAGGGATCAACTCGGTGAAGTGGGAGTCCATCTTGACGTAAAGCCCGTCAATACAGGGCCTCTTGAGAGCATCCTCGGCAAGGGTGAATTCGACATTACGCTTGACGGCCATGGTGGTACTATACGGCCCGAGTTTGCCGCCGACAATGCGGACTTCCCAGCCCACGTCTATCACAACGATGAACTGAGGGCCGTGAGGTCTGACTTCTCATCCTCGCTGGACGCGGAGAAGCGCCGGCAAGACGCCTGGAAAATTCAAAGCATTATCGCGGATGATCTTCCCGGCCTGGGCATCTACAACCCGAGTTCGCCTTTGGTCTATCGCAAGAGCAAGGGCATCGAGTGGTTCTGGACGAAGCAGGGACTTGGCGGGGGCGCGCCCATCTGGTGGAATAAGCTCGCCACTCTTAAAGCCACTAACCCGGCCGGCTTTCCGTCCTCCCCGGCGCGGCGGGGAACAATGATACTGGTCGCTTTGATCCTGGCAAGCCTTGTCGTAGTTGTGGTATTCGTCGGCTTCAAGAGATTCTCGAAGCGGTGAAGGGGGCCTGACCGGTTGGAAGCTTCGGGTCGCCCTGAGCCAAACTCTAACCAGCCCGGCCGCACGGATGAGATGAAGCGTAAATTAGTTTCACTTCTGGCCCAGTATCTCGTCCTCAACTTTCTCGTCATCACCATTAACTTCTTCATCGTCTACCTGGCGCCGGGTAATCCCGTGGATGTCATCGCGCGGGGAGGCGGAGACCTGCTTCCGAGAGTTGTCACCGAGGGCGAAAGAGAGGCGCTCAGGCAATATTATGGGCTCGACCGGCCCCTCTCGGAGCAGTATTTCAGTTATTTGGCCAACATTGTACGAGGCGACCTCGGCTACTCATTTTTCTACCACCGACCGGTCACTGAAATCATCTTCGACCACGCCAAACGCACCCTTCCGGTCATCACCGCGGGAATGATCCTGGCGCTCCTGATCGGACTTCCGCTCGGACTTGTTTCCGCCTCACGCAGAGGACGGCGTCTTGATTCAATCCTTCTAATTTCGCAGGTGGCGCTTCACTCGCTGCCGCCTTTCTTCATCGCAACTATTTTATTGATTGTTTTCGCCGTCAAGTTGCAGTGGTTCCCCTTCTCAGGCTCGACCGGTACGGGCGGCCTCGCCTCAACGGGAGGGGTGGGCGCTCTCATTGCTACCGTGTATCATCTGGCGCTCCCCTCCCTTGCGCTGGCGCTGTGGGAATCAACCACCATCTACTACTTTACCCGTAACACCCTGATCGACCTCCTCGGCGAGGAATTCATCCTCGTCGCTCGGGCCAAGGGATTGAGCACGAGAGCCATTCTTGTTCACCACGCCCTGCGCGTCGCGATGCCAACCTTGGTCACAAGGTTGGCGCTCTCTTTTGGTTTTATGGTCGGCGGTGTGTTCTTTGTCGAGCAGGTCTTCAGCTATCCAGGCATCGCCTCGCTCGCGCTTTCGGCATTTCATAACTACGATTATTTACTCCTGCGCGGAGTCTTCTTACTACTAGCCATTGTTATACTCGCCGCCAATCTGCTGGCAGAGATCTGTGTTCACAGGCTCGATCCCAGAACACGAGAGGCGTCCTGACCCGACCAGAGAGAACCATTGATGATGAGCAACCGTTTTATGAAAATTGGGGGCCTGATGCTCATCACGATCGCCTGCTGCAGCCTGCTCGCTCCCCTGATCGCCCCTTACGCAATCGCCTCTCGCGCCCAGCCGTTCACTTCTCCTTCACGATCTCACCCGTTCGGAACCGACGACGTCGGCCACGACGTATTGACCGATCTTCTTTACGGCGGGAGGGCCTCTCTTCTGGTGGGCGTGACTGTGGGGATTATCAGTACAACTGTGGGATTGATTGCGGGCGGGCTCGCCGGCTACATCAAATCTCTGGACGCGCCGTTGATGAGGGCCGTGGACGTGTTCATGGTGATCCCGCGTTTGCCGCTCATCATCTTTCTCTCGCTCTTTCTGAAGCCCAGCCTGTGGAACGTGGTTCTGATCTTGAGCGTCTTCGGATGGCCGCTGATGGCGCGAACCATTCGCCCACTCGTCCGGAGCCTGCGCAATGCCGAGTTTGTCGCGGCGGCACAAAGTATCGGCGCGAATGACTGGTATATTCTGCGCCGTCACATCTTTCCTCAGTTATACTCGATCTTTGCGGTTCAGCTCATCTTAGAAGCGAGGCAGGCCGTGCTGGCCGAAGCGGGCCTCGGCTTTTTGGGACTCGAAGATCCAACAACCAAGAGCTGGGGGATGATGCTTTCCTACGCCTTTAATCATGAGGCGACATTTCTGTCCGACGCCTGGCAGTGGACGGTGATCCCGCCTGCGACGGTGCTTTCGCTGTTCACCCTTTCGCTGAGCCTGATGGCGGTCGGCCTGGAGGGATTTTTTAACCCCAGGCTTAGACGCGAAGACTACACTATCACGCACGAACGCGAGGCGGACCGCGCCTTCATTGATTAGGTTTCATTGGTGCAAGAAAAGTCTGCCGGGAAATAATACTCCTCAGCTATGCGCATACATTTGACCCCGCGTCTCATTAAAGTCTGGTCACAGCCCGAATTGGCACTCATATTGCGCGCTCGGCTTCAGCCCTCCCCCCTCGTTTTCGCAAGATGAATAGCGAAATGACGAGCGTCACGATCAGGAAAGTCAATACGACGAGTTCCACGATCAAGCGCTGAAACATTGACTCGGTCCTGTCCGGGGCTTGCGGCGAACTCCGCAGTAGTTACAACTAGGACGCGCCGGATCGCAGCGATGAGCCCGACGAGGAGGAAGGGTTCGGGAACGAGAGCATGCTCCCGGAATGAGACTTGAACCGTGTACAACAGCTCCACAAACAGTAGAATCAACAGGATGCGGTCCAGCAAAGTGACAATGTGCCTCGCAAATGATCCGGCCACCAGGCTTTGCGCAAAACTGATCATGCCGCTGACTAACAGGAGGACCGAGCTGCCGGCCAGAAGGAGACCGGGTCCGATGTAGACGACGTCTTCCACCACTGTGAAGGCGCGAGCGACCCATGCGCGTTTTTGGCTGGGCGGTGATTCGAGCGAATTCAAGAGAACCTCTCCGGGTAATCTGCCTAAGTTAAAGAATATCTCAAAAATCACCCAGTCCCGCGATCCGACCGAGACCCTTTGCCAGGTCAAATCCTTATTTTTACAGATGGAGTTCTAGCATATTCGTGGTAGTTGATCGCCGACGAGCATGTCGACGATGCGTGTGCCGCCGAAGCCGGTCCTCATGGCAACTATTCCCTGCGGATCGCGCTTTACCTCACCGATGATGCAAGCGTCGCGACCGTACTTATTCTTTTTCATCCGCGCGACCAGTGATTCCGCAATATCAGATGATGCTATCGCCAGCAGCTTGCCTTCGTTGGCCACATAAAGAGGATCAAGTCCGAGAATCTCGCATGCGCCCTTCACTTCTTCGCGCACCGGAATGAGTTCTTCTTGAATCTCAATGCACACTTCGGACGCGAGCGCGATTTCGTTCAGGGTTGTCGCAATGCCGCCCCGTGTTGGATCCCTCAAACTATGAATTGAATCAACCATACCCATCCCCGCCGCTTCCTCCAGCATCTCTTTGACCATTGAGCCTAACGGCGCGGTGTCGCTTTCAATCTCGGTCTCCAATTCTAGCTCGCCGCGCGCGATCATGATCGTTGTCCCGTGATCTCCGGTCGTGCCGCTTAAGATCACCTTATCCCCAACCTGCGCACGTGAGGCGGAAAGATGCGCTGGTGATTCAATGACTCCGATTCCTGACGTGTTAATGAAGATCTTATCTGCGCTTCCCTTCTGGACGACCTTCGTATCGCCGGTGATAATTTGGATACCCGCCTCGGCCGAGGCCGCGCGCATTGATTCGAGTACGCGTTTTAGATCCTCAAACGGGAAGCCCTCTTCCAGGATGAAGCTAGCGGAAAGATAAAGGGGGCGTGCGCCGCTCATCGCGATATCGTTGACCGTCCCATTGATTGCGAGACGGCCGATGTCGCCTCCGGGAAAGAAGATGGGGTCGACGACATAAGAATCTGTTGTGTAAGCAAGTCTGGTAGGACTACTGAGAGCCGTCTGGCCGCTCACGCCACCGTGGACTTCAAAGACCGCCTGGTCTTCAAGCAGCTCCAAAAGTGGATTTCTAAAATATTCAAGAAATATTCCTTCCACCAGCTCATGCATAGCACGACCACCGCTACCGTGCGCGAGAGTGATATGGGTATCCTTTATCTTTGGTCTTCTCCTCCGCGCCCGCTCGACTCTCTGGAAAAGCGGACTGGGAGTAAATCCTTCAGCCATAGTGTTAGAGCTGGAAGCTTTCAAGTAGGCGCTCGTTGCCGCCAGAAATTTAGGCCGATCGCCCGGCCATCCTCGACAGCCGACCGAAGTTGTAATAAGCGGCGCAGGCGCCTTCGCTTGATACCATGCAAGAGCCGATCGGCGTTTCCGGCGTGCAGGCTGTGCCGAATACCTTGCACTCCCAAGGCTTTTTCACGCCTTTCAATATCTCGCCGCATTGACAGGCCTTCGGATCACTGATGCGTACTCCGGGCACACTGAATTTGAGTTCCGCGTCAAACGCGCCATATTTTCGCCGGAGTTTCAGGCCGCTATGAGCGATGGAGCCAAGGCCACGCCATTCAAAATAATCGCGCGGCTCAAACACCTCGAAGATACTCGCGAGGGCTTTCTGGTTACCAAAGCGGTCAACCGCCCGCGCATACTGGTTCTCAATCTGCGCGCGACCTTCCACCACCTGCCTGACGATCATATATACGGATTGCAAGACGTCGAGCGGCTCGAAGCCCGAGATGACCACGGGTTTATGGTATTCGCGTGCCACAAATTCGTAGGGGCGTGTTCCGATCACTGTGCTGACATGGCCGGGCCCGATAAAGCCATTGAGCTGCAAGTCCGGCGAATCGAGCAAGGCTTTGATGGCCGGCACAATCGTGATGTGATTGCAGAAGACGCTGAAATTCTCAACCCCGTCTTTGGCCGCCTGCAAGACGGTCATCGCCGTTGAAGGCGCGGTGGTTTCAAACCCGAGCGCCAGAAAAACAACCTGTCGATCGGGATTCTTCTTAGCAATTTTGAGGGCGTCGAGAGGTGAATAGACCATGCGCACGTCGGCGCCGCAAGCTTTAGCATCCAGCAGGTTGGTCTTTGATCCGGGGACGCGCATCATATCGCCGAAGGTCGTAAAGATTAGATTTGGCTGCAAGGCTATCGAGATCGAATCATCAACGCGGCCCAGCGGGATGACGCAGACGGGGCAACCGGGGCCGTGGATCATCGTAATGTTTGGCGGCAGCAGATCCTCAATCCCGTACTTGAAGATCGTATGAGTATGCCCGCCGCAGACTTCCATGATCTTGAGAGGCTCGTCGCAAATCCGCGCGATCCGGTCAGCCAGTTTCAGCGCTACATCACTCTGCCTGTATTCATCGATGAACCTCATTTTGTCTGGGCTCCTTCGTCCCCCTCCTCTCCGAGCGAGCGATGTTGCAGGAAAGCGTGCACCATATCCCACGTGATGTGATAAAGCGCGACGTGTGTTTCTTGTATTCGATGAATACTGGAAGTGGGGACGGTCAGGCAGAAATCCAGTAAGCCGTCCGCGTGCATCTGAGACATCTTGCCGCCATCGTTACCGGTGTAGCCTATCGTGACAAGCTTCATCCTGCGCGCAGTCTTAAAGGCAGAGAGCAGGTTCTCGGAGTTCCCGCTCGTCGAAATCCCCAGAAGGAGGTCCCCCTCCTCTCCGAGCGCGATGATCTGCCTGGTGAAGACATCATCAAATCCCACATCGTTCGCTACTGCTGTGACCATCGCTATATCGTTGGCGAGGCAGATCGCGGGCAATGCCTTCCGGCCCACGGTGACCGGATGCATGAATTCGACGGCGATGTGCTGGGCGTCCGTGGCCGATCCCCCGTTTCCACAGACGAGCATCTTGCGCCCACGATTGAATGCTTTGGCCATCTGAAGCGCAGCCGTGAGAATAGCGTCTTTATTCTCTTCAAAAAACCTGGCTTTGACTTCTTCACTCTCGCGCGCCTTAACAGAGAGCGAAAAGCGTAGCTCTTCCATCAATTCCGGGGGGATCGTAAGCTGGGCAACCCGGCCAGTACACCCTTCTTGCGGGTTATTGTCATCTTCATGCAGGAAGGGATAAAAAGCGCGAGAAAAATCGTCAGCGGTCTTAGACATTTCTTAGATCCAATATGTTTATGATCATTCTATGGAGCTTTTAAACTGGTCAACCTCCTGGTCGTATTGGCCGATTTCCTGGAGCATGCGGAGCGTCGCCGCAGCCTCATCCTTATCAATTTTGCTCATCGCAAACCCGACATGGATCAATACGTAGTCGCCGAGGCTCACTTCTTCCAGCATTCCAATATTGACGTTTCGCTTCACACCACCGACATCAACCTTGGCAATGTGGTTCTCCGCGTCAACTATCTCAACGATCTTCCCCGGTATCGCCAGGCACATAAGTTAAATCCTCCCAGATGCGAGCCTCGCGTTTGCGACCGCAGCCTGACCTAGTGAGATACCGCCGTCGTTTGGCGGCACGCGGGCGTGAGTAAAGACCTCAAACCCATCAGACTTCAAGGTCTGGCACGTTTTCTTGAGAAGAAACATGTTTTGAAAGACTCCTCCGGATAAGGCGATACGGTTAAGCCGTCGCTCATCCCTTATCTTATGGGCGAGAGATGCGATCAGATGAGCCACACCGAGGTGGAACTTCGCGGAGACAATCCGAGGGGAAACACCGTCGAGCACATCTTCTACCGTCTGTCTCATCACCGTCTCTGCCCTTATGATACTCCCGTTCTCTGCAACCTCAAACTCATAGCGTCCGGCGCAACTTTGGTCGGCGATCGCCTCCAGTTCAATCGCCGCCTGACCTTCATAATTAATGATGCCTCTCAAATTCAACAGGCTCGACACGGCATCGAAAAGCCGGCCCATGCTTGATGTCTCGGGGCTGTTAGTACCGGTCTCAGCCATCCTCTGCAGAGTAGTCCATGCGCGGCGGTCCAGTTTCCGGACGAAAGGTATATCAAGATTCAGGAAGTTGGAGCCTACCGCCCGGTGCAGGTAGATGGCCGCCATCCGCCAGGGCTCCCGGATCGCTTTTGAGCCTCCGGGCATCGGTATATAGTCGAGGTGTGCGATGCGTTCTGCTTCCCTAAAGTTCGCGATGAAGAACTCGCCGCCCCAGAGGTGGTCGTCTGCGCCAAAGCCAAGTCCATCCATGGCGACGCCGATCACATCACCATCGATCCTGTTATCGGCCATGCAGCTTGCAATGTGGGCATGGTGATGCTGGACTCCTAGTTTAGTCGGGATGTCTTCGAGGGAATGCGCATACTTGGTCGAGAGATATTCCGGATGCAGATCGTAGGCGACCACCTCAGGCTGGAGATGAAAGAGCCGCCGGAAATGCTCGATACCTTCCTTGTATGATTGGAGCGTCTCTAGATTCTCCAGGTCACCGATATGGTGACTGATGAAAGCGTAATCATCACGCGCGAAGCAAAAAGTATTTTTCAGTTCTGCGCCACAGGCCAGGATCTCTTTTTCGAAGTTGAACGCGGTCTTGACGGGCCGGGGGGCGTAACCGCGCGATCGACGAAGAATTAGTTCCCGACCCTCATAGACGCGCGTCACCGGATCATCCGTCCGCATATGAATACGTCGGTCGTAGAGCAAAAAGTAATCTGTGATGTTCTTCAAACGCTTCTTAGCATCCTCGTTCTCATAAGATATCGGCTCATCAGAGACGTTGCCGCTTGTGAGCACAAGCGGATGGTCCAAGTTTTCAAAAAGCAAGTAATGTAGCGGGGAATAAGGCAACATAAAGCCCAGCGTGTTCACCCCCGGCGCGATCGCTTGTGGAATAGAAGTGTTCTCCCTTTTTTCGAGCAGGACGATGGGTCGGCAAGGGGATGAGAGTAACTCTTCTTCCGCTCCGGAGACGAAGCAATATTTTCTGATTGCCTCGATGGAGCTTGCCATCATGGCAAACGGCTTCTCTTCCCTGTATTTTCTTTGCCGAAGGCGCTCGACCGCCCTCACGTTCAAAGCATCGCAGGCGAGGTGAAATCCGCCGATGCCTTTAATGGCAACCACCTTCCCTTGCGATAATAGAAGGCGTGTGCGGCTGATGGCATCCTCACGGCCTTCGGGATCAAGCTCAATCTCATACCCGTTAGAGTCTACCAGGAAGAGTCGCGGCCCGCAGCAGGGGCAAGCCGTCGGCTCGGCATGGAAGCGGCGGTCCAATGGATTTTCGTACTCCGCCCGGCAGAAATCGCACATCGAGAAGTCCCGCATAGTGGTCTTCTCACGGTCATACGGGACGTCTTCGATAATCGTGAAACGCGGTCCACAGTTGGTACAGTTGATGAAGGGATAGCGATAGCGCCTGTCTTGCGGGTCAAGAAGTTCTCTCAGGCAATCTGCGCAAGTGGCAATGTCAGGGGAGATCGGGACAAACGTCTCACCCTCTGAATAGCTTGCGATAATACGAAAATCCCTGTAATTCGCCAGTTCCGGGGTCTCGGCGCACTGGACTGACTCAATGTGAGAGAGGATTGGAGGGTGAGACCTGATATCGGCGATGAACTGTTGAACTGAATCGTACTCGCCTTCGACATCGATGAGGACCCCGGTTGAATTATTGAGGACTCGGCCTCTCAACGATCTCTTTCGGGCCAGTGAGAAAACGAAGGGGCGAAATCCGACACCTTGAACTATTCCCTCTATCTGTATTTGAACGCGCGTAATCATCCAGTAGTATATTATCTTAATGTTTTCGCTTGCTCCCTCAGTTCTATCATACGCCGAGAGGAATCTTGTGAAAATCCTGGTGGCCGGTGTTGGTAATGTGCTCCGCGGCGATGATGGCTTTGGTGTCGAAGTCGCCCAGGTGTTAAGCCAAAGCAATAGCTTTTCCGATGACGTTAAAATCTTTGAAGCAGGAATTGCCGGTATCCCCCTCGTGCAGGAATTACTGGATAATTATGATGCCCTGATTATCGCCGACGCTCTTGAACGCGGCGAAGCCCCGGGGACGATCTTTCTGATCGAGCCTGAAATTCCTGATGCAGACAGTTTCGACCCCTCTGAGCTTCACCGATCATTAGCTGATGCCCATTACACAGAGCCCTCAAAGGCGTTACTCCTGGCCAGGGCTCTGAATATTTTACCCTCGAAAGTTTTTATCATCGGTTGCCAGCCCGCCTGTTATGACGAGTTGGGTGCGGAGCTGAGTCCAGCCGTCAAGAGCGCGGTTGAAATTGCTGCCCACAGGATAAAGGAGTTAGTAGAAAGCTTGAATCGACCATCAGATGATATGAGTCCAATCTCAGGGCTGAGGCCGTAAGCCTCCAGGTCTAACTGTAAAAGCCGGCTCAATTTATTGCATTCATGTGGTTTCCGGTGCTATGCTCGTGCCACTTCACGGGCGGTGCGAGCTTTTGCTCTGAGCAGCCATTCAAAAGCTAATAAAGAGCAGACCGCTTTCGATCGGTGAATCAGGTAGGGACAAACGACTGAGTCACGTCATCTGTTTTAGTTCAAAGGAGAAGGGCCATGAATCGTCACACGCTGGCAACGGGGAGCGCCCTGGCTGGTGTCGCAGCACTGGCCGCCTGCGCCTGCGGGGCAGGAAGCAACACGGTCAAAGCTCTTTCGGCGGCAGGTTTTCACACGCCCAATACCGTGATCTTTGGCGCTTCGTGCGGCACCGACCATAGTATCCAACCGTTGTTTGTGGGGATTGGCGCTTTGCTGATCCTGATCGGATTGTCGCTGAGGTCGCTTTCTGCAGCTATTCTGGCGGCAATCGGATGCGCTGCTCTCGCGGTCGGCAGCCTGGTTTCGGGCCCGAGCATACTGGGATCGCTGGCGAGCAACCACTCCGGGATGCAAATGGTTTCTCAGGTATCACAGGGTAACGCGCATCTTCTGGGCTTTATCGCCTACCCCTTAGGCGCCGCTTTTCTCATCCTTGCATTTTTGCGGGCGTTTCGGACGCCCAAGCCTCTCGCGGCAGGGACGGCGATGGCGGGGATGGCTGCCGCAACCGGTTGTAACTGTTGCATGGTGACAGCCTCTCTCAGCGCCCTGATCGCGAGCGCAGGAATGCCCTGGATTTATCACCAGTCGTATGTCTTCTTCACCGGCGCAGCCATTGTGTCAGTTAGTTTGTGGTGGCTGGGAGGGATCAAACCCGCGCTTGTGGCGGCGGGAGGGGCGGCGATCACTTACGGCGGGCCAAAGCTGCTTGAGCTGGTGCTTCCTCAACTAATGATCTCCGGCGTCAACTACCGGTTTGTTCCGGGCTATGCAATTAACTTACTGGGGGCCGCGACCATGGTCTGCGCTTTTGCTGTAGCTTACGGCATCGCCGATCGGCGGTATGCGGTTGAGGCTTCTCGACCTGGATTGGGGGAGCCGGTTCCCGTTACTGGCGGCTGACCCCCGGTGGAAATGGGTGGGTGCGAGGATGTGGCCTCGCACCCAGTATACGGGCCGCCGAAGATGGAGGCCGCTCCCATCCTTTTGGTTTATTTGATAGGGCACAAATACTCTCTGAGATATTCCTCACCTAAATCCTAGCCGTGTGACATGGCAGTAAAAACAGTGGGAATTGGAGAATGACGGCTTCTGGCATAGTCTAATCCAGAACGGAGGATGCTATGTCAAAAGATTGCAAACATTGCACTGCCACGTAAGACGGCCGGCAAGAAGAAAGGCGGGAAGAAGTGAGCGCTACACACTACGCCGTGTTCCCTGACAGCATCCACTACCACCCCACTGTTGAAGGCGACCAGACGACACTTTGCGGGATACCGACGCAACCAGGTGGTAAAAACACGGCCAAGCCGCGGCCGCCCGCGCGACTGCTTGCGACGCGCCCGGCCGGCTATATCCTGTGCCCGCAGTGCCAGGACGCACAAGCAGGGGACCGTGATAGCTGAGATCAGGAGGATGGGGTCGGCGCGACGGTAACCAACAAGAGTAATCGATCGCGGGTTACTAAAAGGCGGCAAGAAATAAGCACCGCCTGTAGCTGTCTCTGCATTTCGCCCCACCGGGATCAAATCAATGGCCAACCCTGAACACCTGAAGATTCTCCTGCACGGAGTTGATGCTTGGAATAGCTGGAGGGATGAGCATCCTGACATCAGGCCGAAGCTCAAGAGGGCTCACCTCATGGAGGCTAACCTCAGTCGCGCGAACCTGTTTTATGCCGACCTGAGGAAGGCCAACCTGCGGAAAGCAGATCTCAGTGGGGCCGACCTCAGTATGGCAGATCTGAGCGTCGCAGACCTCGCCGGGGCTAATCTGGTTGGGGCTAATCTCTATAAGGCGGCAGTCCACAGGGCCAACCTGAGGTGGGCGAACTTGAGCGGCGCCTCGCTGCGGGAAGTGAATCTGCGGACGGTGAAACAGCTGAGGTGGGAGCAGCTTGAGCAAGTGTCTTTAGATGGAGAGCCACAACTGCCCTCGAATGTGTTAGAGGAGTGGGAAGCAAGGCGGCCGACATCGAAGCAGGAGGTGTTTGAACATCGGTACCGTAACGGTTAAGGCGATAAGAGTTTTGGTCCGGTCGGCGGGTTCTATGGCGGCGGGACGGTTCCATTATTGACCACGTAGTGGAGGGGGGCAATCATCTTTCCTTCATCCTCTTCAACCTCTGGCTGATCTTCTGACTGTGCTTGTCTCTCCTCACCGCAATCCGCTGCACGTAAACTCGCGTCGTCGAAACGTGACGGTGCATCAAAGCCTCCTCTGGTCTCTGTAAGTGACCCGCTCAACTCGAGCGGTGCGGGCCTGCTGTGGGTCATTCGCTTCTCAGATGACCTCCGAGCTTTGCTATGCGGCCTAGCGCCGCGCCCAGGCTTAATCTCCGACCACTCCTTACCCTTTCTCATATTTTAGCTCAACCCGGAGTGAGGTATTCTGCGGATGACTCAGCACACGATATCCTATCCAACCGTCTTGTTAGTCGAGGACGACGAAGACACCCGCTCGATGCTGCGGCGCGGTCTGGAGGTCTTCGGTTACCGGGTGACGGAAGCCGTCAACGGCCGTGAAGCCATCGAGTTAGCCTCGAGCAAGTGTCCCGACCTGATCCTGATGGACTTGGGGCTGCCGGTGGTGGATGGATTTGCTGCGGCGCGAAATTAAGGGGGTTGTGTCATGTGCCGATCGTGGCGATCACGGCTGAGCAGCACGGAGTTCACCGGATCAGAGGATTAAAGATTGAGGCGGCGTGAGACACTAGGTGTGGCTCGCCACCCTTCGGCGTCCCAGGCTTGTCGGCGGCTGAAAGGCTTGGGTGTGCATGAGTTCGTGGCTGAGATGCTTGGGGCGCGGCGCTCCGGTGTGACCGAAGCCGCCCACGCCCTCCAGGGGCGAGGGGTCATCACCTACGCCCGCGGTAGCATACAGATCCTTGATCGAAAAGGGTTGGAAGCGGCATCGTGCGAGTGCTGCGGGATTGTGAAGCGGGAGTTTGATAGTTTGCGCGACGGCGACCGGCGTGCTCGCTGTTAGCGTCATAGGTTCCATCGGCAGCCTGATATGAAAACAACCCTCATACCGCATGGCAATGCTCGTAGTGCTGAGGTAACGGGCGCCGAGGTGGATGCGACTAAAGCCAATCAACAATACCATTAACCGGGCGAGCATGACTGCATTCTCATTGTTGATTTAATTCATCATCTTGACCGGCCAAATTGACCTCACCCACCAGCCTTATCAGAAGCAGCAAGTTGCTGGCTTGCAGAACTGCCAGCAGACTCATGCTTTCTCCCATTCCGTCAATGAGCGTCTGGCCTGGCACACGCCTTGATTTAGATCAGGCTCCTGACTGTTGACACCCGGCCGCTTCGCCGATCTGCCGCAGTCTGTCCATGAGCCGCGCGGGTTGGAAAGGGTCGGCCGCCTTCGCAAGGAACGACCAGGTGAGCGGCCGTCTAAGAGGCCCCGATGCGAAGGGGAGAGCGCAGGAGGGCCTTCTTAGCCCTGGTCGACTGATGCACCTGACGGGCGAGGAGGATCAGGTATCAAGCGGCGTCTCACAAATGAAGAGGTGACCGTGGTCAAGGCCGCCACCGTACGCGAAAGCACCAAGCATCGACGCCGGCCTCAAGCGGCCATCGAAACATTCTTAACACCTGAGACCACTGCGCCCGGTCAAGGCGCGGGAGATCAATTGATCGGAGGGGAGTGGATTATGGAGATGTTTGGCATTAATGTCATCGAGCACCCGGCCGTTGCCAAGGATCAGGCCTGGTTTATCGTCAACAAGGAGTCCCCGCAGGTCCCGGAAGATTTAAGGGAGGGGCTGGAGGTCCCCTGCATCCTGACGGGGAGTCTCTCTTACACCCAACACATGCTCATTCTTTTTCAGGCCATCAGTAGGGGGATGCGGACCGCTGAGTCCGACTCGACTGCCCGGCAGCCAGGTCCTTCGTCATTAACATGGTAATGATCTGCGCCATGCGCTTCACCGGCCCCTCAGGCTGATCCAGATTTTCTCTCCGACTTAAGCGCGCCTTGGATCGATACCTTCCGGGGCGCGGTCATCCAAGCCGGGCTCACGAGTGAGCTGGCCTTTAGTGAGGTCTATTAAAGATGAATGCCGCTTCATCACTCTTTCGCCGGACAATAAACCATTAAGCAAGGCCCCTCAGCCGGAGGCTATGATCTCACCGTTCTCTGAGGTATAGAGCGTTATGTCAACATTACTCCGCACCATCGCCACGCCCTGGCGCAAGTTTGTCGGCGATCGCCGTCAGGACGAGCGCCGCGAAGTCCACCGCGAGGTGCGGCTGATCTGCAGCGCCGCGCCGGCTCATGAAGAGCCCAGTTTTACGAGCGAGGCA
>CAYLJO010000063.1:3467-28137 GCA_964383905.1 uncultured Blastocatellaceae bacterium | reverse complement strand
TTCACTCATTCCACCGTCGTGCTTCGTGGCGCACGCACCCTTTCATATAGCAGTTTGGTGAGAGCCTCCTTACCGGTCATGCGCGGAAGCTGATGGCCGCCCCGACCTGGCGAGTAGTTCTTAAGATTATCGGAGTCGCGAATGAATAAATCGGAGATAGTTCAGAAGATCGCGCAGGTAGGCATTATCCCCGTGGTGCGTGCCGCCTCGGCTGATGAAGCGATGCGCGTCATCGACGCCATCAAAGAGGGCGGAATCTCCGTGCTGGAGATCACCATGACGGTGCCCGGGGCTGTCCACTTGATTGAAGAGGTGTCGGTACGCTACGGAAGTGAGGCGCTGGTCGGAGCAGGTACGGTGCTCGATGCGGAAACGGCGCGCGCATGCATTCTCGCCGGCGCGCAGTTTGTGGTGAGCCCGGCCCTCGATTTAGGTACCATAGCTTGCTGTCGCAGGTACGCGGTCGCGGCTGTGCCCGGCGCGCTGACACCGACGGAGGTTGTGCAGGCTTGGACGGCGGGCGCCGATTTTGTCAAAGTCTTTCCGGCGGGCGCGATGGGCGGGGCCAGCTACATCAAAGCCTTGAAAGCTCCGCTACCGCAGATTGAGCTTGTCCCGACCGGCGGGGTTTCGCTCAAAACAGCCGCAGATTTCATCAGAGCCGGGGCGAGCGCGCTGGGTGTGGGGGCCGACCTGGCGGATATAAAGGCCTTGCGCGACGGCCAGGAACGCCTGATTACTGAGTGTGCTCGCCGGTATGTTGAGATTGTGAGAGAGTCGCGCAGCGCCATGTGATAACGCTCCCGGTGACCCGGAAAACATCAGAACCGCGAGCCGCGTGGGTCCACAAACGAACCGGACCGGTGGCTCCCCTACTGTTCGGACTCCTGGGCCTTCTGCGCACGCATGAGGTGGTCCCGCATGGCATTTCGTGCCGCTTCGGGATTTCGCCGGCGAATCGCCCGGTAAATCTGCTGGTGCATCTCGGCCGACTCTTTCAGGTCATGAGCGCGCTTAACCGTCTTACGCCTCACGTCGAAGAGGGCTGTGGCAACCATATTCATGAGGGCCGTGAGGATGCCATTGCCTGAGGCGGCAGCCACCGCCTGGTGAAAGCGCATGTCATGGACAAGGTATTGCTCGGGCGCGTCAAGCGAGGCATACATCCCGGCCACCTCTTCCGCCATGGTGGCCATATCATCACCGGTCGCGCGCTCGGCGGCGAGTCCGGCGACCGCCATCTCTAAGGCCTGACGCGCTTCAAACATCTCGGCGGAAGTGAAGCCACGCAATGCTGCCATCAGTCGTAAGGGGCTGCTGTCAAGGGCGGGCGGCCCATTGGCCTCAACGACGAAAGTGCCCGCCCCTTGTCGCGACTGGAGGACACCCATGGCGACAAGGGAGCGTAATCCGGCGCGCAAGGTGGGCCGGCTAACGCCAAGTAACCTAGCCAGGTCTCGTTCCGGTGGCAGCCGGTCACCCGGACGCAACTCGCCGCGATGAATCATCTCTCGCAGTTGGGCGACAACCTCCTCAGAGGTCATTCCATGTCGTTCTGTGTCAATGGCACGGAACATATAATTGCCAGAATTGGTTATACCAGTTACACCGCCCTCGGCGGAATTTTGACCATAAACGGAGCCGCCAGAAATGTCAACGCCTTCATCAGGCGCACGGATGTGGCCCTCTGATGAGGGAACTCTGGCTGGAACCCCTTTGGATACGTAATTTTATCACGAGACCTGAATAGGTCTGACCATTGATGGAAAGGGGCAGTAACCAGAGGCCTTATCGCGCTTACTTTAACGGAGAAACGAGCCCTATCCCTCTCACGTTAGCTTTCTTCTTGACTAAACTGATTTTAACTTGTTAAATGGATAGATCAGTTGCGCGGTTATGGGCTTAATCCGCGATTGATGGCCCCGGCTTCACCAGACTCCCTCACGGCAGGATTGAAGTATTATTAACTACTTCTCTGTGCTAAAGTTTGTGGGCAGATCTGTCTAATAATTCATGATTACGCCATCTAAGAGGACGACCAACTTTCACTACGCCATCCGCAATGTGGTCCACGCTGCCAAAGCCCTCCAGCGAGCCGGGCGGGAGATCATCTACCTCAACATTGGCGACCCGCAAGCCTTTGGCTTTCGTCCGCCTCTTCACGTCGTGGAGGCTGTCGAGCTGGCCCTCAAGGATGGTTTCACCGGTTATTCACCGTCGGCGGGACTTTTGGAAGCGAGGGAGGCGATCTCAACCTATTCGACGGCGTTGGGCGCGCCAACGGGCCCGAATGAGGTCATTATCACATCGGGCGCATCCGAGGCCGCTGATCTCGTGCTGAGCGCGCTGGTCAACGACGGCGACGAGGTGCTGATGCCCGCCCCCGGCTATCCGCTCTATCCGGCCATTCTCAGCAAACTTGGCGCCGAGGCTCGTTACTACCAACTTAATGCGTCAGAGGGGTGGCAACCCTCGGTCGACGAGGTGCGCTCGTTGATAACCGGGCGGACGCGGGCGTTAGTGCTGATCAATCCGAACAACCCGACCGGCTCCATCACGCCTGATGATCTGACGCGCCAAATGTTAGAACTGGCTTTTGAGCACAATCTGCTGGTGATCTCGGATGAGGTTTACCGGGAACTGTGCTTCACCGGGCCCCCGACTTTCGCCTCAGTCCTGGCGGAGACGATAGGCGTGCCCCTGGTCACGCTGGAGAGTCTATCGAAAACACACCTGGTGCCGGGGTGGCGCACCGGTTGGATGCGCTTTACTCATGCGGAGAAGATGCCGGATCTCATCAATGCCATCCATCGTCTGGCCGACGGGCGGCTCTGCGCGCCGACCCCAACACAGTACGGCATCCGGCCCGCCCTGGAAGGGAGCCGCAAATTCCTGAACGATTTCACCGGCGAGATCAGAAGGCGACGTGACTTGGCCGTCTCACACGTCAAATCAATTGGAGGTCTCTCGTGTGCGGAGCCGGAAGCCGCTTTCTACATGATGATCAAAGTGAATGATTTGGGCGAAAGAACCGACGAGCGCTTCGTGCTGGGTCTGCTGGAAGAGACGGGTGTGTTAGTGGTGCACGGATCCGGGTTTGGCGCCGACCCGCATGCGGGCTACTTTCGCCTGGTTTATCTTGCCGATGAAGAAACGCTCGACAGGGCCTTCGGTAAAATTCGCCACTTCCTTGCCATGACTCGCGCAGCAACCCCGCGCATTTGAATCACGCCGGTCCCTTTAGAAGATTATCAGCAATCAATATATTCGGAGGTAATTAAGGTGTTAGCACAAACCTGTCCCAGATGTAAAAGTTCGCGCATTCAACATGGGTATGAGGATTCCCCTCTACGCCTGCGTTTAATCGGTATTTACGAGCTTTTGTGCAACAACTGTAACCTGGAGTTTAAGGGGTTTGCCCTGCCCGGTACGCTGGGGAGAGTTCAGTCAAATAAGGAAGAGTCGAGCCGCAACCGCCGCCGCACGCCTCGAATCAAAGTGCAGGTGCCGGTGAGCGTCTCACTGATCGATATCGACCCGATCAGCAGTGGCTTGCGGTTCTCGCCGCCGGTCGAAGGCCACACGCAGGTCCTGAGCCGGGCGGGAGCGGGCCTCCTTCTGCCTACAATCCGCTTTGGCGACCGCAGCTTGAGCAGCACAGATCAAAAACTAAGAGTCAAATTACACCTTCCGGCCGGGCCCGTCCACATGCATGTGGCCGTTGTGCAGTATGAACAGCTTGTCAAGGGGAAGACGGAGACGTGCTGGTTAATTGGGACGCGGATCACCAAGATGAGCGAAAACGAACGTACGCAGTTGACCGAATATCTCAACACACTTACCTGGTTAAGCAGCACTCAACCCGGTTGAGGCCGGCCGCAGACTGAGGGCAAAATCTGAAAGGCACCCACCATCTAAATCGAGGTGATGGCTGATATTGATTCACCGCCATTGACTCGCCACCGGATTTGTGTCAAATAACTACCGGTACGCTCCGGCCGATTCATCATCTGTTGTGGTGTTGGGCTTGAGCCTGAGAATTGCCTGAGGTCGATGGTGTCCGCATCCACAGAAGCCAGCGTCCAAAACCGGCTACTGGCCGCACTGCCAGCGGAGGAGTATAAGCGCTTAGCCCCTCACCTTGAGCCCGTTTCGCTCACGCTGAGCCAAGTGCTGTTCTGGGCGGGTGACCGCACCGAGTACGCGTACTTTCCCGGCAGCGCAATAATCTCTTTGTTGACGGACTTATCAGAGGGCTTCGGCATCGAAGTAGGTCTGGTCGGCCAAGAGGGTCTGGTCGGCGTCTCGGTTGTCCTGGAAGCCGAGACAGAGTCGAAGGTAGCGACAGTGCAGGGCGAAGGCACTGCCATGAGAATCAAGGCGAGCGCGCTGAGGGAGGCGATGAAGCGGGTCGGAAGGCTGCAAACCTTTCTACTGCAGTACACCCATGCGCTCATGTCGCAAATATCACAATCGGTCGTTTGCAATATTCGCCATAAGGTGGAGGGTCGCCTGGCCCGTTGGCTGCTGATGTATCAAGACCGCGCTGAGTCAGACGATTTGACTCTGACCCATGAATTTATCTCCAACATGCTGGGCATCCGCCGCTCCGGTGTCAGCGAGGTGGCCGGCAAACTGCAGCAAGCGGGGTTGATCAGCTATCGCCGGGGTCAAATTCGAATCCTCAACAGAGGCGGACTCGAAGAGATCACCTGTGAATGTTACCCGGTGATCAAAGCAGAGTTTGACCGCCTGTATCGCCGTTAGAGTCAGCCATTCACAAATTATCTAGTGCCTGCTGCGCTTGCATTGCGACCAATCTCTCGCATCTTCTTCCGCGCCGCTTGTTTGGAGCTCGGCTGCCCCGTCATGCGGCAGGTGCCTTCGTATGTTGCGCCGTCCTCAATGACCAGAATAGGTGTATGGATGTCGCCCGTAACTTTAGCGACCCGCCCCATCTCGATGCGTTGGCGGGCAATAATATCCCCGTTGACCGTGCCGTAGATTTGCGCGACGGCGACATCTATGTCAGCATCAATCAGGCCGTTTGTGCTGACGATCAGCGTTCCCTCTTCAGAGTTAATGCTCCCCGAAATTCGCCCGTCTACGCGCAACATGCCTTTGAAGTCCGCGTCACCCACGATCACCGTGCCGTTGCCCACAAAGCCGCTCAGAGTCCCTTCCCTGATATCGCGCGCCAGGGCCTCGCTCTCGCTTACGGCCGGTGTGGTCGTCGCCGTGTGTGGGGGAGTTTGATTGTGCTTGCTCCCCTGGTGGAGCGAAGAGGATTGCGGGGTTGGGTCGGCCGGTTTTTCCTTGCCTGGTTGATTACCTTTTGCATCTGTGCCTGTTCTAAACATGTCTATTCTCCACTGAGATTCGCAGTGTTTACAGTGTTCCAACAAACGATTACTGCGCTAAAATTGTCAGGGGCATGAGAGCGCCTGCTTTGTCCGCCATGCACGTTAGCATGAGTGAGAGAAGGGCGACAAGACTTTTGATCCTCTTGTAGATCGGAAGGCCGGTAAGAGAAGGGAGGTGAGATGCGACCTGCGATCCATCGCCGCATGCGGGCGGCACATTTATGGGCCAGCTTATTGAGCGCGACATCTGTTGCGTTGTTTCTGCTCTTACTCCCTTTTCCGGTTGGAGCAGAGACGTTCGTCGCACAGGGCAGGGCAGGCTTTCGATCCGAGTCTGGCCCGCGACTGCGCGTCTCGATCAATGAGACCTGGAAGTACACCGGGGAAGATGTCAAAGGAGCCGAAGTCACCTCCTTTGACGATTCCCGGTGGGCAAGAATCAACCTCCCTCATACGTGGAACGCCGAGGACACACTGGACGATGAGCCGGGTTACCGGCGGGGCGTTGGATGGTACCGGAAAACTCTTCGTTTAAGCGACGGTCTCAGAGGCAAGAAACTGTTTCTTTATTTTGAGGGCGCGAATCAGGTCGCCGATCTATTTGTTAACGGTCGCCTCGTCGGGCAGCATAGGGGCGGTTACACGGCCTTTGCCTTCGACATCACCGATTTCGTGCGTTTCGACTCACCAGACGGTAACATCATTGCCGTTAAAGTCGACAACAGCCACAACAAGGATATTCCTCCGCTGTCGGCGGATTTTAATTTCTATGGCGGCATTTACCGCAACGTATGGCTGATCGCGACCGCGCCGGTCCACATCAACTTAATGGATCATGCGTCGCAGGGCGTTTACGTCGATACGCCGGCGGTCTCCGAAGCGAAGGGCACAGTCCGGGTACGGGGGACTGTGACAAACAGCGAGAGTCAACCTCGACAGGTTCGGGTTGTCAGCACGGTGGTTGATCATGACGGACGGGAAGTCGCCTCCATGGAATCTGTCCTCTCACTCGGGGCGGGTCAAGAGGTGAGCTTTCAGCACGCGACCCGTCCACTCCTGCGGCCCCACCTCTGGTCTCCGGATCACCCATACCTCTACACCGTAGAGACGCGTCTCTATGCCGGCCGGGGCGCGACGGACATGGTTGTGAGCCCCTTAGGATTTCGTTGGTTCTCTCTGGATGCTGACAAGGGCTTTTTTCTTAACGGGCAGGCGTTGAAGCTCAGAGGGACGAACCGTCACCAGGATTACCGTGGGATGGGAAACGCCCTTCCTGATTCGATTCACGTCCACGATCTGGAGATCATCAAAGAGATGGGCGCGAACTTTGTGAGGTTGGCCCATTACCCGCAAGCCCCAACAGTGCTTGAGACGGCCGACCGGCTCGGGTTGATTCTCTGGGAGGAGATCCCTATTGTTGATTACATCACCACTTCCGAAGCCTTCACGCGAAATTGCGAGAACATGCTGACCGAGATGATTCGCCAGCACTATAACCACCCGTCGGTATTGATGTGGGGATATATGAACGAGGTCTTAATTAAGCCGCAAAAGGAGGAAGGCTATGTCGCCTCTACCAGTTTGACCGGGAGGATCTGACGGCCTATCGCTTCGACGTCCCGGACGGTGATTACGAGGTGGAGCTACGGTTCGCCGAAATTAAATTTACCGAGGCGGGCAAACGTCTGTTTAACGTTTTGATCAACCAGCGGCCGGTGATCGAAAAGCTCGACCTGGTCAACAGTGGCAGCGGCATAACGCACAATCAATACGGCGCACCACTCATCCTGCACAATCAACAGTGGCAGCGGCATAACGCGCGCTCGCTTAAACATGCTCCTGTTGATCTCGATGCGACGCGGCGGTCGGCGGTAGAAGACGCTGTCCTCGAGACTAGTGAAATGCGCGGTTGGTTGATTCGCGCCATCAACGTGAGGACCAATCATGTGCATAGTGTGGTCTCTGCAGGCTGCCATCCCGGGCGAGTTTTGAATGCGTTCAAAGCGAAGACACGCGCAAGATGAAAGAGGCGGGGTGCTGGATATATGGGTATAGTCCCTGGTCCGACGGTGGCAGCAACAGGTATTTGTGGACAGAGCGGAGTATCGAGAGGGCGATTGATTATGTCATTGGTGGACAGGGTGAGCCTCCGCTGGACTTCAATGTTGATGACTAAAACCCGGGAGGCTTCCGCTCCCGGTGCTGTAAAGCTTGCTCAAACGATTTGTCTAAGGTAGAAGGTGTATGGACCCGCAATGGCTCGGATGGGCGAAACGATTACAGGCGATCGCGCAAAACGGGCTCACATTCGCTCGCGACCCGTTTGATGTCGAGCGTTACGAAGCTGTGCGGCGGATCGCCGCCGAGATCATCTCAACCGGCTCATCCGTAGATATACCTCTGGTCCTCGACTTACTCTCTAAGGAAATAGGCTATGCGACGCCGAAGGTTGACGTGCGGGGGGTTGTCTTCGACGCAGAGGCTCTGCTACTGGTGAGGGAGCGCGCGGACAACTGTTGGACTCTACCGGGCGGGTGGGCCGATGTTGGCGAGTCTCCGAGCGAAAGTGTGACCAGAGAAGTTTACGAAGAGTCAGGATACAAGACGCGCGCCGTCAAACTGCTCGCGGTCTATGACCGGAGTAAGCACCCGCACACGCGGCCGTTCCCGTACCACGTGTATAAAATGTTCTTTCGATGCGAGATTACCGGCGGGGCGGCGTCGGAGGGTATGGAGACCAGCGAGGTGTCCTACTTTCGCGAGGACGAGATCCCTGAGTTATCCCTGGAGCGTGTCACCCCGGCGCAGTTAGCGAGACTATTTGAGCATCAGCGGCATCCGGACTGGCCGACGGATTTCGATTGAAAACGCTGTTCCGCTGCAAACCCTGACTTATTAGTATTCATTACTGTTTGCGGTGGTTGTCTTGCAAACATTACTTTGAAACAAATTTGCCCGTAGTCAACGCGAGCGCCTAAAGAGTAGGAGATGGCTTCGGCGGTTATCCTGATGCCATCTGTGGTCATCCGGAAGCGGTCCTCAGTGCCCTCCACAGATTTGTACAGCTTCCCAGTAAACTCTTCCGTATCGCGGGCCGTGCGACGGCCAAGACGCCAAACCAAGATCAGTTTTGAGTTGCGCTCAAAGGCGACGAAAGTATAGGCGTCTCCGAGCAGTTCATCATTGCTGCATTGAGCACTCTCGCCCGCAGCAAATCGAAGCGACAGAGTTGCAAACGCGCCACTACTGTTGGTTCATTCGTCGAGACGGTAATTGCTGCCGGGCGATCCACAGCACCAGGTCCCGCGCATTACGAATCCCGAGCAGCAAGAGTAGGCTGATGGCTACGGCTAACAGGTTGAGGACTTGGATGGTGGTTGTCAGCAACCCGATTGCCACACAGAGGATCAACAGATATCCGGACGCGGGAAGAGTCACGCGCCATAACGAGCAGCACGGTACTGAAGTGAATAATAATCGGGCTGACGAATGTGCGTATGCCGCCGGTCAGCACATCAGAGTCGATGAGATTAGCGCCCAGTGAGGCGGCGACGAAGACGAGCCCCGTCAGAGTGGCGGCAGCTCCGCCCGTCAGCAGGTGGAAATTCTGCCAGGAGGCTGAGTTGCGGGGGCGAATCCTCAAGGCGGCGAGGGGGATCGTGGTGGATGAAGGCTTCGGCTCTCTCACCATCCGCAAGCTGGCTGAAGCGATAGAGTATGCGCCGGGAACAATCTACCTATACTTCAAGAATCGTGAGGAGATCGCGAGACAACTCTGCATCCAGGGCTACCAGGAAATGCTGGGTTTGATGGAACCGGCGGCCGCGGTGGCAGACCCGCTGAAGCGGTTGGCCGCGCTACTGGAGGCCTACGCGCGCTTCGGGATGGGTCAACCGGAGACCTACCGGCTCATCTTCATGGCTGACCCGAAGCTCGCCCAGGCCGTCTTCGAGAGTGCCCCGATAGATGCCCCTGAGACGGGCGGGTTGCGGGCGTTCGGTTTTATCGTTAGCGCTCTGGATGAATTGAAGAAGCAACGTCGATTGACCAAATCCGCCGATACCACTCGGCTGGCCGAAGTGCTGTGGGCTTCTATCCACGGGGTAGTGAGCCTCAAGCTCACAAGCCCGAGTTATCCGGCGACGCCGACGGATACTTTAGTCTCTACCACTGTGCGCACGTTATTTGAAGGCCTGCCGGGGCTAAGGCGGTAGATGGTTGGCTAAAGCGTTAGTCGTGATGCGCTAATCCGGCTTCAGCAAATGGGATGCTGCTGGCGAAGTCGCCCAGATACGCTGGCTGCCACGTCAGCTTAGTAAAAGAAGCTGCCGTGTGTTAACGAGTGGCACATCAGCCAACCTATTAGCGGCTGCGCTGAAAAATTAAGTATCGAAGATCAAGAGGCCCGGAGCTTGGAGGAATCGATGTGGACATAGAGTCCGGCATAAATGTAGACTTACGCATGGTCTGTCTCCTTGATTATGGCACTGTGCCATGGTCACTAGAACCTGCGAGCATACTCCACGTGAGCAAGGGGCAGGCCATCTTTATGTACCGGCCACCACGTCCCGGGAAATTATTACTTTTGGTAGGGAGAAAATCTGATGATCCGGCAAGAATTCCAGGACCTCGTAGGATTTCTCGAAGAAACGCCCAAGATCGTTCGGCGGTTGGCCGGTGATTTGGTCGCCGGTGATTTGAGGTGGAAGCCGTCGGAAAAAGAGTTCTCTGTGCTTGAGAATGTGTGCCACCTACGTGACATCGAGGAGGAGGGCTATGCGGTACGAATCAGAAGGCTGCTGACGGAAAGTCAGCCCTCGCTGCCTGATATCGATGGCGGCAAGCTTGCGGCCGAGCGCAATTATAACAGCCAGCCGTTTGACGCGGCATTGCGAGACTTCATGCGGGCGCGGGTAGAGAACGTTCGCACAATGAGGGATCTGTCACTTGAGCAGCTGAGCCGCGGCGGCGTGCTTGAGGGCGCCGGAGCTATTACTTTAGAGAAACTGCTCTTGATGATGCGCGATCATGATCAGGATCATCTGAATCTGTTGAACGATTTACGGGGGCGAAAATTCGGTCAAAGATGATAGAAATTCTGGGGTCGTTGCTTGCCTGTGACAGTCTCACGAGCCGCCAGGCGCGCTGGTCAGCGCACAAGCAACGCCGGGAGGCTTGCGGCTCGTGGTACCGTTTATGACGACCAGCAAAGAATCAAGTACACTGTCGGAGGGCAGGGATAACCCTCTCCATACCACGCGCCTCTCGTTTATCGGCTGCGGGGTAATGGCCGAAGCAATCATCGCCGGTCTGCTCCGCCAGAGGCTGGTCACTCCCGCGCAGATCACCGGAAGCCATCCACGGCCCGCCCGCCGCGAGGAGCTGCATGACCGGTACGGTATCCGCATCCTGGAAAGCAACCATGCGGCGGCGTTCAATGAGCCTTCCGAAATAGGATTAGACGAGGGGGGCTCGATCGTCATCCTGGCCGTTAAGCCGCAGCGTCTTGGCTCCGTATTGAGTGAATTAAAAGGGGCGCTTGGGCAGGACCAGCTCGTGCTCTCAATTGTCGCGGGGGCGAAGATCGAGACGATTGCCGGCGAATTGCTTCACCCGCTGGTGGTGCGCGCGATGCCTAACACGCCGGCGCAGATCGGCCAGGGTATGACGGCCTGGACGGCGACGCCGGAAGTGGCTGAAGCGCAACTGGAGCAAGTGCGCGCGATGCTCGGGGCGCTGGGCAGAGAGAGGTACGTCGAGAACGAGAGGATGATCGATATGGCCACGGCCCTGAGCGCGACGGGGCCGACCTACATCTTCCTCGTGATGGAAGCGCTGGTGGATGCGGGCGTCCACATGGGCTTCTCGAGGCATGTGGCGCAAGAACTTGTCCTACAAACAATGCTCGGCTCGGTGCTCTTTGCGCAGGAGTCACACCGTCACCCGGCAGAACTGCGCAATATGGTCACCTCGCCCGGCGGAACATCCGCCGAAGCCATTTACCAGATGGAGAAGGGAAGTCTCCGAACGGTGCTTTCAAAAGCGGTGTGGGCCGCTTACCAACGCGCAGTTGCGCTCGGCCGCAAGGGCCAGCACGATGGCTGACACGGACGGCCGGGAGGGAGGCCACAATCGGGTGTTTTTGGCTCTGATGATTTTCATACGGGTACGCGAGGCGTATAATCGGCCTACCGGTTTGCTGCTGTCATAAGATGACGCATAAAACAGTCCCACGGCACGGCTACAATTGTAGCCTCTGTTAAATGATCTTGAATTCATTTAAGCGAAAGATGTTTAGGCTTGCTGGTCAGGGAGCGGCATCAAAGACTGAACTCTATCAGACCCTTACCTCTCAGCTACATAGTCCGCTTGAGGGGTGAAGCCCGATCTTAAGGCCAGTGGGGCGAATTTCTCCTCGCCTATCTACAGGTGACCGATATAGTTGTTGGAGTGGGGGCAATTTCCAGTCCTATCGTTAACAGTATTTACGGACCGGGGAGACATCCCTGTCCTTCCAGGCATTCCCAACTCGCATTTTCTTCTTACCTAAAACCCGTTCTTATGCTACAAGAAGAGCATCCAGCGCGCGTAGATGCCGGTGCCGGCATAAGTAAACATGCAACAATTGAAGGAGGTTCCCCGTGTCTCAGAATCGCGATCATAAATGGGTCTATCTTTTCGAAGAGGGTAGGGGCGACGACAAAAAGCTCCTCGGCGGCAAGGGGGCGGGTCTGACCGAGATGACCCGCGCCGGATTGCCGGTGCCGCCCGGTTTAGTTGTCACCACCGAAGCCTGTAATGCTTATTATGCTAATAACAAGCAGTTTCCCGAGGGGATGTGGGAGCAGGTGACCGAGGCGCTCAAGAAGGTCGAGGCCAAAGTCGGTAAGCGCTTCGGCGACCCGGCCAATCCGCTACTGGTCTCAGTGCGCTCCGGCGCGCAGATCTCCATGCCGGGCATGATGGACACCGTGCTCAACCTGGGGCTCAACGAGGAGACGGTGCAGGGACTGGCCACCCAGACCGGCGACCTGCGCTTCGCCCTGGATGCCTATCGCCGCTTCGCCTCGCTCTTCGGCGAGATCGTGGTGGGCGTGGCCCACGAGAAGTTTGAGCGCGTCATGGCCCGCTACAAGGCGCAGACCACCGGCGGGCGCGACACCGACCTGATGCCCGACCACCTGCGTGAGATTATCACGGCCGAGAAGCAGATCATCTTCGCGGAGCAAGGTGGCCTTAGCTTCCCTGATGACCCCTACGAGCAATTACGCGTGGCGATCGCCGCGGTATTCGGCTCGTGGATGGGGAGGCGCGCGGTGGACTACCGCCGCGTCAACCGCATCCCGGACGACCTGGGCACCGCCGTCACCGTCCAGGCGATGGTCTTCGGCAACATGGGGCAGGACAGCGGCACCGGCGTGGCCTTCACACGCAATCCGTCCACCGGCGAGAAGGCGCTCTACGGCGAATATCTCCTCAACGCGCAGGGCGAGGATGTGGTGGCAGGCATCCGCACCCCGAACCCGATCAGCCAGTTGCAGGAGGAACTGCCCGACGTCTACAAACAACTGGTCACGATCACGGACCGGTTGGAACGCCACTACCGCGATATGCAGGACACGGAATTCACCATCGAGCGGGGCAAACTCTGGATGCTCCAGACCCGCAGTGGGAAACGGACCGGGGCGGCAGCCGTCCGCGTCGCCGTCGATATGGTGCATGAGGGGCTGATTGACCGCACCACAGCCGTCCACCGCGTGACCCCAGCGCAGCTGGACCAACTGCTGCACCCGATGGTGGATCCAAACACCGACGCAGTTGTTTTGGCGACCGGTCTGCCGGCCAGCCCCGGCGCGGCTCAGGGTCGAGTCGTCTTCAGCCCCGACGAGGCAGAGAATATGGCCGGCGGCGGTGAGAAAGTCATTCTCGTCCGCGAGGAGACCAGCCCGGACGACTTTCACGGGATGGTGGCTGCACAGGGTATCGTGACGGCCCGCGGGGGGATGACTTGTGTCCACGGCGAAACCCGGATCCTCACCGACCGTGGCATGCTCACGGCGGAAACCGCATTTAAGATAATGGAAGAGGGCGCCAACGATCTTCGCATCCTATCGTTTGATAGTCGCGCGCTCCAAGCGGTGTGGCGTCGGATTATTGCCGCGGGGCGTCGGGCATCAGAGGTCATTACGGTTTCCGTCTCACAAACAGGTCGTGCCGGGCATAACGTCCTACGCATGACCGCTGACCATAAGATGTTTACGATTCAGAATCGCAAGCTAACCAAGAAGCGGCTGGCTGCTGTGCTATCCGATGAAAACTTTTTGATAGTCATTGACCGAGTCCCATCGCTGGATGAGGCATCCGTCTCACCTGATATGGCCTATGTCGCGGGGGCCATACTATCGGACGGGTACATTAACCTTAAACCGACTAAAGGTTCTGTTACCTTCACTGAGAAGCCGACTCCCGAAAAGGCCGCCTTCATTAGTGCTGTCGAGCAATCGTTTGAGCAGGCTCTGGGAGTTCCATTCACTTATGTTCGCGCACGCGATACGGAGGCAATACTCAATGGTCGCCAGATTCACGGCGGTGTCGAAGATCGCATCTGTTATCGCCGGGAGCCGGCCTCCCGCTTGGCCGAGATTCGCGACCGTCTGAGCCAATGGGTGCTGACACTAGATAGACCGGCACTGCTCAACTTCCTGGCCGGCTATGTGGATGGCGACGGCACCTATGCGGTTGAGTCGAGCGCCGTTCGCCTGCAGATCAGTGTGTCACAGACCAACATGAGATTACTGGAAGGCCTGGCCCTGGCCTGTTTGCGATTAGGCATCGTACCTCAAATTACCAGTAATCGTGAGAACTACACCCTTCAAATCGCCGAACATGTTAATGACATATTAGCTTTCACTCGGCGCGTTAAAGGCGAGATACCAAAGCGACAGTATGAGTCCAAGTGCTTTGCGGTCAAGCCGCTCTTTAATGATATCGTTGAGCAAGTTAATTTTATGGGTCGCGTACGCGAGGGGATCAAGCGCAACATTATATTCGGCACTGAGAGCCTGCGACGCGATATACTCCCGCTCTGCGTCGGCGAGACACGCGCGGAGGTTAAGGCGCTCCTTGATTCATCACTGCGCTCCTACCGGGTCAAGCTGGTCGGTGGCCCAGAAGCTGCGCTTGTTTATAACTTTGAGGTAGAGGCTAGTGATGATTTGGACAAAAATTTCGTAGTCTTCTCTAGCCGCCTGACCCCGGTGCTGGTGTCGAACAGTCACGCCGCGGTTGTCGCGCGGGGTATGGGCAAACCGTGTGTTTCAGGCGCGGGCGCACTCGACATTGATTACAGCCAGCAGCAATTCGGCGTCGAGGACAAGGTCGTTACTAAAGGGGAGTGGATTACGGTTGATGGTTCGACAGGCAAGGTGTTCCTCGGGCAGGTTCCGACGGTCCAACCCAGTCTCGGCCCGGATTTTCACGAGCTGATGGGCTGGGCGGATGAGTTGCGCCGCCTGCGCGTGCGGACCAATGCCGACACGCCTCAGGACGCTCAAGTGGCCCGCGATTTCGGCGCCGAAGGCATCGGGCTGTGCCGTACCGAGCACATGTTTTTTGGTGATGAGCGACTGGCCGTGATGCGCGAGATGATCCTGGCCGACGGGCTGGGCGCCCGCGAAAAAGCTCTCGAGAAGCTTCTCCCATTACAGCGCAAGGATTTCATCGGCATCTTCCGTGTGATGGCGAACCTGCCCGTCACCATTCGCTTGCTCGACCCACCGTTGCATGAATTCCTACCTAACCTGCAGGAGCTGCTCGGCGATCTGGCCGATCTGAAAATGTCTCTCCAGCGCACCGGCCGTATGGGCGAGATGGACCACCTGCTTGACGAGATTGATCAGAAGCGGCGTCTCCTGCGCCAGATCGAGCGGCTTCGCGAGGCTAACCCGATGCTCGGGCACCGGGGTTGTCGCCTCGGGCTGGTCTACCCCGAGGTGACGCGGATGCAGGTCCGCGCTATCTTCGAGGCCGCCTGCCAGGTTCAGGGCGAGGGGGTTGTCGTGATGCCTGAGATTATGGTCCCGCTGGTCTCTACCGACGAGGAGCTGCGGCATCAAGCGGCCCTCATTCACGAGGTCGCCCGCCAGGTGATGGATGAATACGGAATGACCGTTAAATATACGGTCGGGACGATGATCGAGTTGCCGCGGGCGGCGTTGACGGCGAGTAAAATCGCCGCCTATGCCGACTTTTTCTCGTTCGGGACTAACGATCTGACGCAGACCACCTTCGGCTTGAGCCGTGATGACTCGGGACGCTTTCTCCCCAACTACGTCGAGCGTAAAATCCTGCCGGACGATCCGTTTCAGGTGCTCGACCGCGACGGCGTCGGCGAGTTAGTGCGGATCGGGACCGAACGCGGCCGCCGTGTCAAATCCGACCTCAAGATTGGTATCTGCGGGGAGCATGGCGGCGAGCCAAATTCAATCGCCTTTTGCCATGAGATTGGCCTGGACTATGTCAGCTGTTCGCCCTTCCGCGTTCCGGTTGCTCGCTTGGCCGCGGCGCAGGCCATTCCGGCGGATGTGTCAAGGGCACGTACTGCGGAAGCGACCGCCGGCACTACCTCCGACTAGTATAGCAGGAAGGTCCAAAGTCCAAGGTCAGGACCGACTTTGGACTTTCGACCTTGGACTTTAAAATCTCGACTTTGGACATCGGACCTTGTACTTTTTGGACAGGTAAAAGGAGACTTATAAGATGACGTATGTCGTAACGGAATTATGCGTGGATTGCAAGTACACGGACTGCGCCGTGGTCTGCCCCGTCGAAGCGTTTCATGAGTTGCCTGACCGGCTTTACATCAATCCTGAGACCTGCATCGACTGCGACGTCTGCGTACCGGAGTGCCCGGTCGAGGCGATCTTTGCCGACGTGAACGTGCCTGAGCAATATCAAGAGTGGACCGAGCTCAATGCAGAAGCGGCTAATTATCCGGTCATCAGCATCAAGAAGCCGGCGCTGCACGGGCCAAAATGTACGGGGCCGGCGGAGTGAAACTGAAACCAAGCAAATAGCCGGCGCGGCCGGCCGGTTGAAGCTCAACCGGCCGGCCGCTGCTGACGCTTTAATTTAGCCGCATCTGATGCAGACTGTTCAGACTTGTGATGTGGCCGTGATCGGCGCGGGAGTCTTCGGCGCCTGGACGGCTTATCACTTGCATCAGTCTGGAAGGGCCGTAATCCTGCTTGATGCGTATGGCACGGCCAACAGCCGCGCCAGCTCCGGCGGGGAATCACGAATCATCCGCATGGGCTACGGCGCTGATGAGGTATACACGCGCTGGGCCGTGCGTTCGCTCGCACTCTGGCAGGACTTCTTTCGTCAAGTCGAGGAGCCTCTCTTTCACCGCACCGGTGTGCTGTGGATGGCCCAGCGGGACGATCCTTATTCGGTCAGCACCGTCCAAACGCTGCAGGGATCGGGTGTTCGATTTGAAAAGCTGTCGCGTGCAGAACTTGAAGAACGCTACCCGCAGATCAATTTTGGGCCGGTGACGTGGGCCATTCTCGAGCCCGACAGCGGGGCGCTGATGGCCCGCCGCGCCGTCCACGCGGTCGTCCGCGAAGCGCTCATAAAAGGTGTCGCCTACTTGCCGGAAGCCGTCGTGGCGCCGGCGGGCGAAGGGCGTTTGGCCTCTGTCATCACGCGAAGCGGCCAACGCATCTCGGCCGGAAGCTTTGTCTTTGCTTGCGGCCCGTGGCTGCCCAAGGTCTTCCCCGCTTTGCTGAAAGCCATTATTCACCCGACACGTCAGGAGGTCTTTTTCTTCGGCGTCGAGGCCGGTGACCGGCGATTCGCCCCACCCGCCATGCCCGTCTGGATTGACTTCAATGATTTGGTCTACGCCGTCCCTGATCTGGAGGGTCGTGGGTTCAAGATCGCGATCGATCGTCACGGTCTGCCGTTCGACCCCGACAGTAACGATCGAGTCGTGACAGCCGAGGGCCTCACAGAGGTGAGACAGTATCTTGCCCTGCGCTTGCCTGGGCTGCGGTCACAGCCTCTGCTGGAAACCCGCGTCTGCCAGTACGAAAATACCTCGAACGGCGATTTCCTGATTGATCGCCATCCCGCTTTTGATAACGTCTGGTTGGTCGGGGGCGGCTCCGGCCACGGCTTCAAACATGGGCCGGCAGTGGGTGAATATGTCGCGGCCAGAATTACAGACGGCGGTACCCTCGAACCACGCTTTACGCTCGCGACGAAGGGTAAGGTGCAGGAGCGTTCAGTGTTCTAACATTGAGGATTGAGTTTGCCCGTCATGTACAAAGTGCGACCGAGCCGCAAACAAAGATTTGAACCGCAGAGGACCCGAGAGGAGCGCAGAGGAAAAACAGGGAAACAAAGAACAAACAAGATAGGTCGAGCAGAAGCTAAATTGCAACTCCGCGAGGGCCCGCATCTCGCGGACCGGTTCGATGTCTCTAATTGTAATTGCCGGGTGGGCCATCACAGCGAATCTTGTCTCAACGAGTATGCCGATCCTCATAGATGTGTCGCAGGACCATGCCAGGTCTGTTGCCCGTCGTGGCGCCATCGCGCCAGACCTCTACGCCGTTGACGAAAACACGGCTGACCCCTTTTGCAACCAACTGCGGCTCCTTAAAAGTTGAACGGTCAATGATAGTCGCCGGGTCAAAGAGCACGAGATCGGCTTTCATGCCGGGTCGGACCAGACCACGATCTTTTAACCCGAGCCTCCAGGCCGGAAGCTGCGTCATCTTGCGGACCGCCTCCTCAATGGTCAGCCAGTGCAACTCCCGCACAAAGCGGCCGAGCACCCGCGGATATGTTCCAGCGCCGCGGGGGTGGCGCATCCCGATGCCCCCGTCGCTTCCCACCATCACCCAGGGCTGCTGATAAAAGGTGCGTATATCCTCCTCCTTCATCGATCGGACCACAACATTCGCCCCGCCATCTTTGACGACCTGCATGTACATTTCGACGGGCCCCTGTCCGTGCTCCTTCGCCACCGCTTCAAGGGTCTTGAATTCATAATCGGGGTGGGTCTTGCAGTTAACGATCATCACGTTTTGCGCGCCTCCAACATCAGCCAGACCCTGCGCGACATCTACCGGATTATCGTGGCGGCCGCTTGGGATGAGCACCTTGATGGTCGAGTGCCAGGCGTCATAAGGGTAACAGTCTGCCGTAATATCGAGTCCACCACGGCGGGCATCGTTAATGAGCGCCACAGCCTGGGGCGCTTTCCCCCAGACATCCGCGCTGGCCATCTTGATATGGGAAATCTGGACGGGCAGGTGAGCTTCGCGTCCGATGCGGATAATCTCTTTGAAAGACTCCATGACCAGATTACCTTCGTCGCGAACGTGGCTGATGTAAAGCCCGCTGAAGCGACCCGCGACGCGCGCCAGAGCAATGACTTCTTCGGTCGTCGCCGGTTTGCCGACCTCGTACTCTAATCCCGACGAGAGCCCGAAAGCGCCCTCGCGCATCGCTTGCTCGACCAACTTAGCCATCCGCTCGATCTCATCCGTGGTGGCGGCCCGGGCGGTGTCCTTGCCCATTACAATTGAGCGAACGGTGGCATGCCCGACAAAGGTCAACACATTCAGGGCAACCGGCGATCGCTCACGATTTGTGAGATATTCTCCGACGGGAAACGCCGAGCCGCCGTCCTGCCCGAGCGCCACGGTCGTAATGCCCTGCGAAACCTGTGTGGTGGCGCCGGGGTCGGTGTCGAGTCCCGCCTGCGAGTGATTGTGCATGTCTATGAAGCCGGGAGCGACAATAAGACCATGTGCCTCGATCACGCGTGCCACTTTCGGAACTTTCACCCCATTGCTCGGCCCTACAGACTTAATGTGGTCTCCTTCGACCAGCACCGTGGCATCCTTTAAGGTAGCCCCGCCCGAGCCATCAATGAGCGTGGCCCCGACGATCGCGATCGTCGGGGCGGTTTGCCGCGAATGTGCTTGCCGAGACGATTGCCCAAATGTTGTCAATAATGCGCTCAGACACAGAGCCAAAATTAGGAGTTTGTTCATTAACTTACTCTCACGTGACGATGAGCCTTCAACGTCGGCGTTTTGCTTATCGCCGCCTCGCCAGCCACCGGAGCGAAAGAAAGGCAGGATAACTTAATGCCAGCAGGAGCAGCGCATAACTACTATTCTGAATGTCACTCGCGACTGCTCCCGCCAGGAACGCAAGGGAGCAAATCAGCGCCATTGCGGTGGTCCAGGGGTAACCCCATGCCCGGTAAGGCCGGTTCAAATCGGGCTCGCGCCAGCGCAGGACAAAGACCGAGATGAAGGACATCGTGTAATTGGCGACAAAGAAGAAGGACAGAACAGCAATGACCTTCTCGAAAGTGCCGCTCAGGATAAAGAGCACGGCAACCATTGTGCTCACAAACAAGGCGACCGTGGGTGTACCGCCTCCGTTAACCCTCACAGCTTTGTGTGAGAAGAGGTCGTCGCGGCTCATTGCAAAAAGAGTACGGGTCGCCATCAATTGACAAGCATTAATGCCGCTCAGCATGGAGACAATCGTCAGAGCTCTGATAATCGTATCCCCATGCGCGCCGAAGATCACTTGGGCCGCCGCGCCGACGGCGAGATTCGCGCCGGCTATTTGCGAGATCGGCAGCACATAGAGCAATGCCAGGTTGACGAGCAGGTAGATGGCGATGATTAAAAGCACGCCGCCAAACATTGACCGGGGAATATCGCGTCCGGGCTCGCGCACCTCCTCTGAGAAGTAGAGCACGCCGTACCAGCCATCGTACGTGTAAATCACCGATTGGAGTGCCAGGATCAGCGCGAAGAATAACGGGGCGTGCCTCGTCGCCGGCGCGACGGAAGGGGACGTCGGCGCACCCTTGCCACCGAGGGCGAAACAGGCCGCCACCAGGGCCAGGAAGGCGAGCGCTTTGAGCAGGCTGGTCAGATGTTGGGTGCGACTGCCCCAGCGCACTCCGCGCCACTGCAGGATCGCAAAGGAGATTGCGACAGCCGATGCAACGGTTACTGTGTGTCCGGCGAGTGCCGGGATGAGCACCCCCGAATATTCGCCGACGACAATTGAGATGGCGGCGGTCGAGCCGCACGTCGCCAGCCAATCGCTCCAGCCGACGATGAAACCGGCATAATCGCCCAGCGCACGATGCGCGAAGGCGTATTGTCCTCCGGCGCGCGGGATCATAGTGCCCAATTCGGCGAAAGAGATGGCGCCGAGCAGGGCATACAGCCCGCCGATGATCCATACCCCGATGAACAGCCGGGGATCGGGCAATTGGGCCGCGACGTCGCCGGGCGTGCGTAAGATTCCGGCCCCGATGGTGTTGCCAATGATAACCGCCAGTCCGAAGGTGACGCCGAGGACGCGCAGTAACCGGCCATGCTCTGTTTCGATGGGCAGAGTGACTTCAGGTACAGGCCGCAAATAATTATTTCCTTATGGCTTTTGTATCTTTGAAGAGCGTTGGCACAAAATATCCTGGGCGGCTATCTTACGTGGTACCCCATGAAACTCAAAGCCAATTTTTTTCTGCCACCAGAGTCGCGACACATCTCTCCAATTCCCTCGTGATTTGCGTGGGTTCCTCGTGGCCGGTGAATCTGACAGGCCGGCCGAACGTCACCGATACTTTACTAAACGGCGCGAACCGTTTCCTTCGCCGCTTGAGCTCAAAGAGGCCGTCAATTCTGAGGGGGACAACCGGCGCATTCAGATTCTTCGCCAGCAGTCCACTGCCCGCCATGAAGGGATGCATCTGCCCGTCTTCCGTACGTTCACCTTCAGGGAAGACGAGAATGCTATGGCCGCGATCCATCAATTCTCCGGCAAAGGCAAAACTCCGTCGAAAGCCACTCTTTTTCGGTAGCGGAAAGACGTGGAAGAAGGAGACCACCAGCGCATAGGGGACAAGCCAGAACAGTCTCATTAACCGGTTAGTCCCGTCGGGGGGATGACGCCAGGCGCGCAACCTTTCGCCCTCCATCGCAATCGCCAGCCGCCTCCTGAAACGGCCGGGAAGCGCCCGCATAATCAGCGCATGATCCAACATCGTAATGTGGTTAGAGACGAACAATACCGGCCCATCAACTCCGTCGAGGTGCTCACTGGCACCAACCCACATCCAGCACATCAGGCTCGTGAGCGGCACGGTCACCAGGTGGTAGAAGAGTTGGCGAATCCATGTCAACGGAAAGCGCTGCGCCCATCGGGGGTAAGGGTACTGTGGCGCGCCACGGCCTCCGCCTTCGTGGATCATCTTCTCAATGTCGCCGAGCGTGGTCGCACTGGTGAAGGCGGCTTCGTCAATGTCGACCTGGTAATGATCCTCAAGCGCGCTTAAGAGCTCGACCCGGCCGAGCGAGTCAAGCTTCAGGTCCGTTGTCAGATTTGCGCCTCGATCAAGCCGCGAGGGGGACATGTTGCTGATATGCGCAATCATCTGTGTGAGTGCGGTTGGCTGCTCCTCACGCATAGGGCTGCCTGCCAGATAGTCTTTGACCGCCTCCGTGACCTCACGCTTACGCACCTTCTGCGTCACTGTTCGCGGGAAATCGCTCTCCGGCCAAACATACCATCGACGAACCTGCTGATGCTGGGCCAGCATCTTGTTGGCTCGCCCGATCGCCGCCTGCGGGTCCGTTTGGCGATCGTGCAAGATCAACACTGCGAGCGGCTCAGGCCCGCGCGCGCCTTCGATGCCGACAACGACGCTCGTCCGCACTTCGGGCTGCCGGTTCAGCGCCGCTTCAACGTCTTCGGGATAGATATTGAGGCCCGCCGCCGTGACGATCACATCTTTCCTGCGGCCTTTGAAATAGAGGTTACCGGCCTCGTCCATTTCGCCGATGTCGCCTGTGTGCAGCCAGCCTTCTTTGTTTCTTAGAAGTTGGCCGTTGTCGCTCCAGTAGCCGGGTGAAACATTCTCACCGCGTACCATGATCTCCCCGCTTTCATCAAGCCTCACTTCCTGGCCGGGCAGCGTTTTGCCGATCGAGCCACGGCTCTTCCTGAACGGATGATTGACGCTGATAAGCGAAGCACTCTCCGTCATGCCATATCCTTGCACAACGACGAAGCCGAGCCTTTGCCAGAATGTTTCGGTTTCCGGGGCGAGGGTTGCGCCGCCCGAGACAAACGCCCAGAACTTCCAGCCGAACTGGCGATGGACATCACGGAAAGCCCACCACCGTCTGAGGAAATGCCAGCCCTCGGCGGAAGCCAAGGCCTGATTTCTTCGTCCCACCTGACCTCGCGTGGTCCAGTCTCGCTCGAGCTTCTGCCGGAGCCCGTCGAGCAAGCGCGGGACTGCAACGATGACGGAGATGCGCTCGCGCCGGGCTGTGCTGATGATCTCCGACGGATTCAAGGACTCCTGGAAAAAGAGCTCTCCGCCGAGTAGCTGGGGCACGAAGATGCCCATAAACTGCCCGAAAACGTGGCTGAGGGGAACGAGGTTCAGGAGGCGGACGGGGTGAACGAGCCGCTCCCACTTAAGATATTTTCGCATCTCTTGCTCGAGCGGTGAGAGGTTCGCCAATAGATTACGGTGCGTCAGGATGACGCCTTTGGGCTCGGCGGTGGTGCCGGAGGTGTAGATGATCTCGACCACATCATCCCCAGTTATGCCTTTGACCGCAGGGGCCTCGGTCGAGTGCCGTGAGATTGCTTGGCTCAGGTCATCAAGCCGTAGGCCCGGGAGCTTATCATCAAGGCCGTGGCTTTCACCCAGGCTGTAGAGGAGAAGCCGCGCCTGGACCTGCCGCTGGACTTGCGCGACGAAGTCTGGCGCGCTCTGCGCATCCAGGGGCACGACGATCGCGCCACGCAGGAGGCATCCGAAAAAGGCGGCCACCCATTCGGGACTGTTCTCGGCCCGGAACAGCACACGGTCAGCCTTATTGATCCCCCGAGCTTCGAGCTCGCGGGCGAATTGGAAAGCTGTCGCCGCAACTCGGGCGTACGACCAGCGCGAAACGCGCAGTCCGCGCCGGTGCAGCAACGCGGTCTCCGCGCTTCTGCGAGCACAATCGTCGAGAAATGTGAGAAGGGTTTGACGCATCATTCTGTCAGCAAGGCCTTGACCATCACCCACCCAGAAGGCCGTCGGCCGTGGCGAAATTAGCAGCACGGCGAAGGTACGTACGGCGCCTTCGTGCCCGGGAGTGCGGCAATCATAATTTGGTACCCGGCGGCGCGGCCTGACTGTTGAGCTGGCGTCTGCCCGCTGGCGAGGCGCGGCCTCGCAGGGAATGGCCGTACGGGGCCCGGAAAGCCGGAGGCTTTCCGCACAGCTAAGCGGCAGCGCCGCCAAAGGTAAGTCATTCTACCAAACTTCGGTTGTCGCACTTCGTGCCCGGTTTCTACATTCTACACAGAAGCCGCGCGGAGACGCGACCCAGCCACTCATGTGCGCCCATCATGGTCCCGGCGATCAGCCAGGCATGAGAACGTATGCAGATTTATCCCTGGGGTGACAAAGTCGACCACGAGGAGGAAAATGTGATAAAGCGATAGTCGCTTGCAGGAGCAGCAAGGAGAAAAATGAGCAAGGGCACAGGGGGCGAGGGAAACGTTCAAATACGGGCAAACCCGGAAATACTTGAAAGTGGGCTGAATATACCGGCAGGAACAGGTGGTATTGTCCTTTTCGAGCACGGGCGCTGTAGTAGGAGCATATAGATGGCCGAGAAATAAGATCGGTCGATTGAAATTGGACGGGAGGGGCGTAGAAGAAAATGACTGAGGACGTAGAGAAGACAGAGACGTGCGCGCATCCACCCTGTAAGTGTACTGCGCCAATGGAGGCTGATTATTGCGGCGAGTATTGCGAGAATGCGGCTGGCGGCATAGATGCCAGGTGCCACTGCGGCCACCCGGAGTGCTGCTGATCACGGCGTGAAGGGGGACCGATGAGGTCCTGATGACTGGTTGGAGCGATCAAGATCCTGCCACACCGCGGCTTAATCGGGAGATGTTGGGGCTAACTGAGAGCAACGGCAAGGGGACTGAGTAGTGTCCTAATTTGAAAATAGAAGCCAGTATTTATCAAGTTAAGAATTTCAAATTAGGACACAACTGGGGACTGTGATGTCAATTCAAGACGCGGAGTTACTTAGCCGCCGGCCACAACGGTTGCTCATATGGGATCGGAGGTGGCGTGATGAAAAGTGACTTCATCATATTCACGGGCACAGCCAACCCAGATCTCGCCACGTCAATTGCCGGTGAGCTCGGCGTGCCGCTCGGCGCGTGCGATGTCGAGC
>CAYLJO010000063.1:0-3367 GCA_964383905.1 uncultured Blastocatellaceae bacterium | reverse complement strand
GCCACGTCAATTGCCGGTGAGCTCGGCGTGCCGCTCGGCGCGTGCGATGTCGAGCGGTTCCCTGACGGGGAACTATCGGTGAGGCTCGGTGAACCTGTGCGCCGGCGCGACGTCTTCATCGTGCAGCCGACCTCGCCGCCGGTTAACGAGCACCTGGTAGAGCTGTTAGCATTTGCCGACGCTTGCCGCCGCGCTTCAGCCGAGCGCATCACGGCCATTGTGCCTTACTTCGGCTATGCGCGCGCAGACAGGCGGAAGGGCCGCCGCCAGCCGATTACGGCGAGTATGGTCGCCGGCGTCCTGCAGGCTGTCGGTATTAATCACGTCGTGACGGTGGACTTGCATACGCAGCAGATTGAAGGTTTCTTTCACATCCCGGTCGATAGCTTAACCGCAGTGCCAACACTCTGCGAAGTCCTCAGCGAGCGGTTACCTGAAGGAACTATCATTGTGTCGCCGGATGCCGGGCGCGTGCGGATGGCTGCCCACTACGCGCAGCGGCTGAACACTTCATTGGCTGTGCTGCACAAGCGGCGTGAAAGCGGCACCGAGACCAGGGTTATATCCCTGGTCGGCGACGTACGTGGACGGGCATGCTTGATCGTGGACGACATGATCTCGACCGGCGTTACCATTATGAGAAGTGTCGAGGCGCTGCTCAATGCCGGCGCGCGCCCCGATATGACCATTGCCGCGACACACGGACTACTCCTTGATGGAGCACGGGATAAGTTAACTAGCCGAGGCGTGCGCGAGGTGTTGATTACCGATACTGTGCCACTAAGGGATAAGACCTGGCCCAACTTGCGAGTGGTCTCCGTCGCGCCCTTGATCGCCGCCGCGATCCGGCAGCTCATCACCAAAGGATCGCTCAGTGACCTTTGCTGAATCGAAAAAGACGGTGCTTAAACACCTATTAACCAATTTGCCTCACGGTCGTTTTCGTGCAAAAGGTCAAGACACCTTCCGTCTATTGTAAAGACCAGGAGCAGGCCCGGTCGCATATGCTTTATGCGTGCGGTTCTTACAGGAAATGTAGGATCGTAAGTTACGTTAAACGCGGCATACAGTTGGATATGTCTTAGGTCAGAGGGGTTGATGCGGTAGAAGATTCCGCAAGAGGGACTATGGGAATGGGAGCAACCAGCGCGAGTTTCTCATCACAGCACTCGTCTTTATTATGCAGTGAAGTTGCGCCACGGGATGAGGCACGGCGGACAAGCCAACACAGACAGCATGCGCTCGTTGTTGATGATGTGCCAGACGTAACAGAAATGCTCGCCATGTTTCTCCGCTGCGCAGGCTATCATGTGACCACGGCCTCCACGGCCTCTACCGCGCTTGCCGTCGCACGCGCCCTGCGCTTTGACGTTGTACTATCCGACATCGGAATGCCGGGGATGGACGGGTATGAATTAGCCACAGCATTACGCGCGGTGCCAGCCTATCAGGGTGTGCCGATGATTGCCGTGACCGGTTTTGATATGTATGACGATCCCGACCGCGCTCTTGCGGCAGGATTCAACGCTCACCTCAAAAAGCTGGTTGATCCGGTAGAACTGACGGGACTAATCACACGTCCGGGAAATTGAGAGACTGCTGTCCGGCTCCTTCTCGCCAAGATCGGCACCCTTTAGCGGATCACGCGCACGTCGCGCTCGCTCGTGATTTTCCAACCCCGGCTCGTTTGCTGCCAGCGTAGCTCCTGAACGACTTCACCGCGACGGCTCTGCGGCCCACCTTCGATGACATAGCGCTTACGGAAACGCATAATGGCTATATGGTCGGTCTCACGAAAGATGATTTCCGGATCGTCGGCGTGGATGTCGATCGTGTTGGCATGCTCGAAGACGCGGGCCTTATCGGCGCGGACGGTTTCGCGCGGCACATGACGCGTCCGATAGTAGGCTCTGAGCGTCGGCATATAAAAGGTCATCTGTTTCTTAATGTCGCGCGCATTCGTCGCGGCGATCCACTCGTCCAGTGCCGTGCGCAAGATGGCAGCTTGGTCCCGCTCAGCCTTTGGTATTGATGCCCTGAATGTTGTCGAAGCGATTATGGAGGGAGTTGTCGGCGCAGTTTGCGGCTCGCCATAAATGTTCCACTGGGCCACATCAGAAATCTTGTTATAGATACTTCGAATAACAACGGGCTGGTTGAGCTCTTCGGCATAGATGCGTCGGGTGACGCGCAGGCGACGGCCGTTATCAACGGACTCGAATGTGACGGTAAACTTATCATCAGCGCCGCCACTGGTGCTGACCATGAGCTGATCGCCGTCGAGCGTTGCGCGGGTACGAATCGTATGACCGTCGGCGGCCCGCTCCGTCCGTGTGACGGCATCGGCATCAAAAGTAATACGCGGCGCGCGCGAAGAGGCGATGTCGATGCGACGTCCGCGCCGTTCGATAGCAATCTGGTCGGGCGGGGTAAGGCGAATTGTTAAATCAATAAAGAAGCGCTGCTGCTCGCCGAAGGGAAGATTACTGGAGGCGCCTGAAACGACCGAATACAGTCTGTCGCTGCTTTCGAGATCGAGACGATAGACGCCTGTTAAGCGAGAGTCGATGCCGGGAGCGTTGGGCGATGTGGTGCGCTGTCGTTGCGCTTGCGCCGTAGCGTTGAGGAGTGCGGTTAAGAGAAGTATTACCGTGGTGACACTTCTGATCTTATTCATATGCATAACCCCTGCGGGTCCTCCCAGTCTTGCGTTAGGGGGAGTGGCAGCAATCGAATCTTATCATCGAGGCGATGCTAAATCGAAGCGAAGAATTTACCACGGGGAAAGCCGGGAATTAGCCGGGGCTGGATTGGCGGTCGAGTTTGTTCGGTTCAGATCCTGATAAGCAAAAAACCAGCCTATTGATATTTACCATTTCAAAGCCGCTTCAACCGCCGTCAACCCGGTTCCCTCAGTAGTAGAAAATCTTGTGGCTGTGGCGGGTGTCCGGCCGGTCATGAGCCGACTTGCGGGGTCGGCGGTTGACACGGATTGAATAAGGGAAGTTGCATTAAAGTTGCCCTAGGGGCGCGTGCACGTACGCCTTTCGGCGTCAGAGTCATCTCTACATGATTCTGTCCACACTATTATAAATACAGTGTGGACAGAAGAGCGGTCAGTGCTGATCTCTTACAACTCGAAAATTACTTTTCCTTTAGCAAATGAAGCGATTCGTACCAGATCATCCGTTTGCTTGTTCTCGCAGTTTCTGAGAATGACCAGAGGAGCCGATTTAGAAGCAAAGGATACAATCTTCACTAGATCATCTATTGTCCTACTTGAAGCATCAAAAATGACGCCCCCACCGAAACTTACAATCTTGACTAAATCGTCTGTTGTTCTTGCCATATATCACTCCATGTGCTC
>CAYLJO010000062.1:0-28231 GCA_964383905.1 uncultured Blastocatellaceae bacterium | reverse complement strand
GCGAACCTGCGGCTGGTGGTCTCGATCGCCAAGAAATACACCAACCGCGGCCTCCAGTTCCTCGACCTCATCCAGGAGGGCAACATCGGGCTGATGAAGGCCGTGGATAAGTTCGAGTGGCGGCGCGGCTACAAGTTCTCGACCTACGCGACCTGGTGGATCCGGCAGGCGATCACGCGGGCGATCGCGGATCAGGCGCGGACCATCCGGATCCCCGTCCACATGATCGAGACTATTAACAAGCTGAGAAGCACCACGCGCGCGCTGGTGCAGGAGATTGGTCGCGAGCCGACGAAGGAAGAGATTGCCAGGAAGATGGACATCCCGGTCTCCAAGGTGCGCCAGATACTCAAGATCGCGCAAGACCCGGTATCTTTGGAGACGCCGATCGGGGAGGAGGAGGATTCGCACCTCGGCGACTTCATCGAAGACAAGTCGAGCATGAATCCGGTGGATTCAGCCGTCGCCTCTAACCTGCGCGAGATCACCGACGAGGTGCTGGCGACGCTCAGCCCGCGCGAAGAGAAGGTGATTAAGATGCGGTTTGGGCTCGGCACGGCTGGCGAGGAACACACGCTCGAAGAGGTGGGCGCGGATTTTACGGTAACGCGCGAGCGTATTCGGCAGATCGAAGCCAAGGCGCTCAGAAAGCTTCGCCATCCGTCGCGCTCACGCCTCCTCAAGCCCTTCATTGAAGGCACCGGGCAATAAGCCGCAATTGTTAGCTTGAGAGTAGCGAGAGCTGTTAACCTCTCTTGTTGATAGATCAGGCAGCACAGGATCCCATAGGGAGGGAGATTTCAATCGCCCCCTATGGGATTCAATCTTTTTGAAGATCTTTACAGAGAGGTAAATTCTCATGATTGATAGAAGTATTCGTTCATTGCCACTACCCCTCGCGCTTCTGTTGGCTATTAGAGGGGTCAGCGGAAGTAGGATCATCAGGCTGAGCTATAGGCGGGGGCATTCTACACCCAGTCAGTGAACGGTGACAATAACTCAATGAGATCCCTCCATTACTATGAGCAATAAAAATCACCTGAGAAACAGGTAAAAAAACGGCAATTGTTCATTATTCTAGTGATGATTACCATATCGAATGGGTGTCAAACTTCATCCCCGACTGACACATTCAAGCGTATCCTTTCAGACATACGGGACCGAAATGTAGAGGATTTTAAAAAAAGAATCTCCACACCCACATTAATTGTTTTAGGCAGCATGGCGAAGCAGGGTGCCATGACTGGAAACGCGACGGATGATAATAGGCTAAATGTCTATATAGAACAGCATACCTTTCCACCCAATGGTTCACTTGGGGAGGCCGCAAAGCTATAAGGTTGCGGCGTGAATCAATCTATAGCATCGCTAGGCTACTGATTCATGCACCAAAGCCAAAAATTTCTACTAACCTCCTTTGAAGCACGGGACGAAACGATAAATGGCAATAGCGCTAGTGTCTATATTAAGAACCGCTTCGGGGTTTGGGAAAAATTCTTCTTCGTTAAAGAAGGTGATGGATGGAAGCTGGATATAATTCACGACCCAGCCGAACAAGACTGAATTGTAAAATTTGATTTAAAGCAAAGCCCTCCTGAGTTGGAAGGCTTTCAGATAGTCAATAAGAGAGAAGGCCCATATCTTGGCGTGCTTAGCAAGGGGAGAATCGACGGTGAAAACCAGGCCCTTGGCCTCAAGCTGTCCCCGGAGTCAGCGCGTGCAGACGGCTTGCTCTTCTCCTGCGGCGGCAAACAGCAAAGTTTGCACGCCTGTTACTGGCCGTCACAGGTTCCTCGCGTTCTTCACATACTTATCGAACCAGGCGATCATTTCATAGAGCGCGTGTTCGACCGACTCACGCGCCGCGTAGGTGTGTCCTTCGTGCGGCAGCATGACGAGGCGCGCGGTCCCGCCGTTGCCGCGGATCGCTTGATACATGCGCTCTGACTGGATGGGAAACGTCCCAATGTTGTCGTCGGCTTCGCCATGAATGAGGAGCAGCGGGGCTCTGATCCGGTGGGCGTCCAGCAGGGGCGAGAGACGCGCGTAAGCTTCGGGCGCTTCCCAGAGCGTGCGTCGTTCGTTCTGAAAGCCGAAGGGCGTGAGCGTCCGGTTGTAAGCGCCGCTCAGTGCGATAGCGGCGCGGAAGAGATCGGTGTGAGCGAGGAGGCTGGCCGTCATGAAAGCGCCGTAACTGTGGCCGCCGACGCCGACGCGCTCAGGGTCGGTGATGCCCATCCCGACGGCCTTAATCACGGCGGCACGCGCACCCCTCACGATCTGATCAATGCAATCATCGTTGACCGTCTCGGCAGCGCCAATAATCGGCACTGAGGCTTTGTCTAAAATCGCATAGCCGGCGAGGAGAAAGAAGAGATGCGACGGCCCGCCGATAGCCGTAAACCGGTTTGTTGAAGCGGTGACCTGCCCGGCGATTCTTGCATGGTTAAATTCCACCGGGTAGGACCAGAACACAGTCGGAAGACGCATCCCCTGCCGGTAACCAGGCGGCAGGTAGAGAGTCATCGAAAGCTCGACACCGTCGTCGCGGTGGTAGGTCACGAACTGTTTTTGGATGCCCCGGAGCTGTGGCTGTAAGTCGGGGAAGCGCGTGAGAGCGTGCTTGATGCCCATTTCGTCAGAATGTTTCTGCGCGCCTGCTCTGCCTGCGGCACAATGGTGAGCAGTTGTGATGCGCTCGCGTACGTAATAGTTCGGCGGTTCGGTCTGACTCTCGCGGCAGGTGATCAAGCGACCGGCCTGGTCATCGAGTAAAGCGACGACCGATTCGTGGCTCTCCGCGTCCGAGCGAAAGATGCGTTCGGATTGAAGCGTGCGCAGATTGAAACGATCAAGGAACGGGCGATCCCCCTCCGGCGTCGCGCCCTCACCTGCCAGATAAATCCAGTCAGCATGCCGCAGCAGCACACAGTGCCCCGAAGGAAGCGTGTGCGAAAGGGGCATCCCCGGTGAATTGTAGCGGTCTTGCGAGCTTCGGCTCCAGATTATTTGCGGCGGCGCTGCGTCAGGCTGTTTGACGTTCAGCAGGTAGGTGCGACGCCAGCGCGTGTCGCGGTCGTATTCATTGACGAGGGCAAACTCGTCACCTTCCGCCCACCGAATGCCGTCAAAACGATGCTCGGTGCGGAGAATCTCAACCGGTGAACCCCTGAACGGCGCGCGTAACAGCAGGACGCGATCACGGTGGGCTACTTTTCTCTTCGGGTCGCCACCGTCCAGGGCTTCGGCCCAGACGAGCGTTGCCGCTTCGGTCGGCTTCCACCGGTATGCGCGCGGACCAACGGGCACGCCGTCGAGCGGAACATGATCGGCGAGCGGGCGGCTGGCCAGTCTAAAGACGACTCTCGCCGCATGATCCCACACTTCGATCTCCCGGGGGAAAGCAGAGCATGGATGAAGATACGAGTAGGGACGTTTGAGGCGCGCGACAAGGAAGTGTTTGCCATCCGGCGATGGTTCGACGAGCGGGTAAACGGCGGGTTGGCCAATCGTCGCGGCCTTGCCACCGGACACACCTACCAGCGCGAGCTGTGAGGTCGTGTAGTAGTCAAACAACGTTTCATCATAAGCATTCTGCAAGAGGTTCTGATGTGTCCTGACGGGGGTCGCGTGACCCTTGCTTTCCTGCACGTTGGGCCCGACGGGCGCGAGCGGAGCAACAGGGGGATCGCCTCGATGATCGGGGACGAGGCCCACGAGCAGCGTGCGGTTGTCAGGCATCCAATCGAAGGGAGCGCCGTAAGCCGTGTTGAGCCGCAGCCCCTCCAACCTATGAACGTGACCGGTCGCGCTCTCGCCGACCCACAGCTCGGTATCGCCCGTCGTGGTGTTGGTGAAAGCGAATCTCTTCCCGTCGGGGCTCCACAGCGGGTAACCGACGCGGGCATTGTGGGGCAGCATCAGGCAGACCTCTCCCTCATCGCCGGTTCTCTTCAGTTTGAGAGAAACGAGGCAAGGCCAACGGTGCGGCCCGTTGTTGCGTGGGTTGATGCGTAAGCCCGCCAGACGCAACATCGGCTGGGCCAACTCGGCGATCGGTAAATGGCGGATGGTTTCCAACAACAGCATGTGCTCGCCCGTGGGGCTGATGGAGACCAATGGCGGCATCGGTGCGTGAAGCACATCGAGAATCGCCTGCGGCGGCCTGCGGTAGACTGCTCCCTGCCCCTCGTATGACGCCGCGTCTCTTGAGCATTCGGGGCATGAGACATATTGCCTTGAAGATGGAGTGCTGACGTGTTGCATGGATTGTGCTGTTGATTAGCCGCTCAGGCTATGTGTTCAAAATCTGAAAGCCCGGTGAAAATCATCCGGCGCAAGCGGAAGAGTCCGGGCGCACCTCTTTCTTCGAACGAATCAGCCAGGCCGTTAGCGCGACCCCCAATCTGATTTTATTGCGGTTGAAGTATCATCGGTTGGCGTTGCACGCGAAACAGGCGCGGCACAACTTGAGATTAATAAAGTGTGCGGTGGCAACGAACAGCGCTCCAATAACCACGATGGATGTTTCGACCTGAAAACTGTTTCCCAATAGACAGCGCGCCACAAAGATCAAAGACATACCTGCACCGAAAAACACCACGGGCCGCGCTCGCCTGTGATGGCGGTAGTAACTGGGCAGCAGGCTGAGCACTCCCAGGCCGGCAGAAAGGGCGACGAATACCCATTCGGCGCGCCTGTCAGCCAGAAAGCTCAAGCCAATAAACGGTAGTAGGCTAATCATAAAAGGGCTGAGCGCACAGTGTATGGCGCAGCCGGATGAGGCTACGACGCCAAGGCGATCAAGCGTCTGATCAGTCGTCAAGGACCGAATTCTTAACACCGCTGGTCTGTTCTCCTTCTAACCGAATATTTTTCTTAATCGCAAACACAAGGCGACCGCTTTAACGGTCAGGCCCGTGTGAAAACGGGTCGCGCAGGCCTTGCTCTGCTTGGTCTATTTAACGAAGCGGTCGCCACGTCTCCAGAGAGGTAAATTCCAGAGGAGATCAAACTATGTCAATCGCGCCAAGCGCGCGACAACTTTTTAATGAGTGGATGTCGGCAACTAATGAATGGTCGTAAATCGGACGAGTGTATGGTGTTAAATGGAGAATGACGCGGTATCATTTTACAGGGCCAAGCTCGATTTGCGACTAGTTACCTGTTCCCGCCGCCAGGCGGCTCAGTCTTTCACCGGGGCACCGGCGGCAGGCCGAGGCGTGCCGGTCACCGTAATAACAGGAAGTTGGCGCTGCCGCAACATTTCATTTAATGCCGCGATATCTCTGCTTTTAAGCTCAGCCCACATCCCAAGCTGCCGGTCCAGCGCCCGGCGATATTCCTCGGACGCCGCCTCGGCCTGCGCGGTCGGGGCCGTATCAGCCCCGTCGACAATGGTCAGCAGGCGGGCAAGGCCGCGGTTCAAGCTCGACACGCTCACAGGCTCCTCTTGTGGCCAGGGGACACCCTTGCCCTCCAGGATGGCGGCTTTCTGGTCGAGCGCCTTCGCGGCGTCCGCGATCTCTTGACCATTCGGCCCGTTTGTCAAACGCGACTGAAGTTCCTTAAGCTGACGGCGCAGGTCCCTAACCTCCTGCACCGCATCGTAACTGCGCGCCATCGCGTCTTCGATCCTCATCTCCAAAGAGAGTTGTCGCTCCAGTACTTCAGGCTCCACATGGATTCGCGGGTCAACCTTAACCTCGAGCGGTGCGGTGTAACTTCGACCGCCCACGGTCAGCTTCACCCGGTAGGTGCCGGGCGGCGCCAGCGGCCCCTCGGGCTTGGACGGCGTGTCCTCGCCGTAGACGGCGGCGATACTGTATTCGTAGCGCAGGGCGGGCGGTCTTGGATACCGGAGGTCCCAGACGAACCGGTTCATTCCGGCATGCCTCGGCAGCGGCGGCGGCGGGCGCAGCCAGTAGGTCGGGAAACTCTCGACCTCTTCCACCTTACCGACCTCGGTTGTGCTCGAAAATTTCCGGACGAGACTTCCCTGGCTGTCGAGGATTTCGAGCGTCAGACCTTCTGCGGGTACCGATTGCAATATGTAATCAATGATGGCGCCGGCGGGCGGGTTGGTTCCGGCGGGCGTCTCCGGCGGCAGAGGCGTATCCCTGTTCTCGTTCTTCCGCAAGCGAATGGCAGGAGCAGGCCTAAAGAGGTGAACGGGGTCAAAGGCTGTTCGGGCGTCAATCTGCCGTAAGGGCGAGATGTCATCCAGGATCCAGAAGGATCGCCCGTGCGTTGCGACAACCAGATCATTCTCTTTGATAACGAGATCGCGGATTGAAGTCACCGGCAGGTTGAGCTGCAATGACTGCCAGTGGTCACCATCATCGAAAGAAACATAAACGCCTGTTTCGGTCCCCGCAAAGAGGAGCCCCTTGCGCACCGGGTCTTGCCGCACCACGTGGACGTAGGCCGGTTCCTTAATACCGTCAGTGATCTTCGCCCAGGTCTTGCCATAATCGCGCGTGCGGTAGATGTAGGGCTTGAGATCGTCCTTCTGATGGCGGTCGATGGCCGTATAGGCCGTGCCCGCATCGAACGTAGAAGCCTCGATCTGGCTGACCATACTCCACTCGGGCAGGCCCTCCGGCGTGACTTCCTGCCAGGTCTTCCCCTCGTCTCGCGTAAGCTGGATGAGGCCGTTGTCGGTGCCGATCCAGATCTGCCCTCGGCTGACAGGCGACGGCGCGATGGTGTAGATCACGGCTTTACCCTCATCGCCGTTCCCGTTCGAGCCATTCTTGATGCGCAGGGTGAGGTCGGGGCTGATGGTCGTCCAACTCCCGCCCCCGTCGGTGGTCTGGAAGAGAAATTGCGACCCTTGATAAAGCGTATGGGGAGGATGCGGCGACATCGCGAGGGCCGCCGTCCATGGGTAGCGGTATTTCACTTCGGATGTGACAGAGTTAAGCGTGGGCGTAATATCCTGCACCTGGCCCGTCCGCTTCGTGAAGCGGTATAACTCTCCGCCGGTGCTCCCGCCATACACGATCCCCGGGTCCGTCTGGTCGGGCAGGATAGCTCCGCTCTCGCCCGCGCCGATCGGATGCCAGTCGCGAAAGGTGATCTGGCCGTAATCGCTGCGGCTGGCGACCGCCGCCGTGCCGCTGTCCTGTTGCGCCCCGTAGACGAAGTAGGGGAACTGGTTATCGACCGTCACGTGATAGAACTGTGCGGTCGGCTGGTTGTACCAACTGCTCCAGGTCTTCGCATTATCGACGCTGACGATGGCGCCCTGATCGCTTCCGAGAACCATCCGCCGCGGGTTATCGGGGTCGATCCACAAGCAGTGATAGTCGTCGCCGCCCGGCGCCCCTTTGATGGCCTGGAAGGTCTGCCCCCCATCGGTCGAGCGATAGAGGGAGACGTTCGCGACATACACGATGTCGGGGTTGCGGGGGTCGATCGTGATACCGCTGAAGTACCAGGCGCGGCTCTCGATCCGCGGATCGGTTCCCACCAGACGCCAACTCTCTCCCGCGTCATCAGACCTGTATAAACCGCCTCGTTCGGCGTCTATCAGGGCGTACACCCGTTTGCCTCCCTGGCCTGCGGCAACGGCGACACCGATGCGGCCTAACCGACCTCCGGGGAGGCCATGGCCCGTCAGCTCCTTCCAGGTCCGGCCGCCGTCCGTGGATTTATAGAGCCCGCCGCCCGGCCCGCTGACCGGCGCATAGGCGCTCCAGGCCACGCGCCGCGCGTTCCAGAGCGCCGCGTAGACCGTCTGTGCATTGTCGGGGTCGATGCTGAGGTCGATGGCGCCGGTGTTCTCGTCTTTGTAGAGCACCTTGTTCCAACTCTTACCGCCATCGGTTGAGCGAAAGACGCCCCGCTCAGGGTTCGGTCCAAAGCCGTGACCGAGAGCCGCCACCAGGACGATGTCCGGGTCGTGAGGATCGACGAGGACGCGACCGATCTGTCGAGTCTCGCGCAGACCCGTGTATGCCCATGACTTGCCCGCGTCGGTCGATTTATAAAGGCCGTCGCCGAAGGAGATGTCCGAACGCATGTCGGCCTCGCCCGTCCCGACGTAAATAGTATCGGGATTCGAGGGTGCGAGCGCGAGTGCCCCGATCGAGGCGATCGGCTGATCGTCGAAAATCGGCGTCCAGACGCGGCCCGCGTCGGTCGTCTTCCAGACCCCGCCGGCGACGGCCCCGAAATAGAAGGTTTCGGGCTGGCCGCGCACGCCACTGACTGCCAGGACGCGGCCCCCGCGAAATGGCCCGATCAGCCGCCACTTCATCGCGGAGTACAGTCTCTCCGGAATGGTAGGCGTGCCCCTCCGGCCCTCCTGCGCGCAGAGGGGCGTAAACATAGCCATCAAGAGCAATGCTCTCATCAAGAATAACCGTGAATGGGTCATCATTATCGTTAATAGGCGGTGGAAAAGATTAGCTGTTGATGAAGATAGCCAAAACCGACGCCATTCGCAGCACAAGCTATCAGTGCCGATAGCTCGGGCCGGCCTGCTGCACTCTTTGATCAAGCGTCGAAAGATGATACACGAATTTTCGTGGAATGTTCAGCACCGAACTATTGGCTTAGAAAGAGGTAACCGTGCGGGCGGTGTGAGACGGGAGCGAACCTATTCTTCGTTGACGTCACCCCCTGCTGGCCATCAGTCATGGTGATCCGGATTGCCGTTCATCGATGGTGTGTCGCGTGGGCCCGTGACCCCTTGCCTTCTGAGACCTTCGAAAGGAGAAGGGTGTAACCAGGAATGAACCCGTCGGAAGAGAATTCCGAGTGGGGCTGGTTTAACACCAGCGGCGTCCGCTCACCGCCGTAACTGAAATTACCGGAAGCCGACCACCACACCAGGCAGGTGTGTTCGAGCAAGAGCTCTCCCTCCCGGGTGACGTGCAACACGCCCGAGGCAATATACAATGCCCTATCAACCGGCACGGCGCGCCTGGAATCCGGTAACCCATTCAGCTGGCCATCGCTTCTTGCGAAGAACAACTTTCCGATTTTAATCCCTGTTTTTATCTGGGGCTCTTGATCGGGTTGCGGCGGAATACCGCCCAAGTAGACGCGCAACTCATAAGATTTATCAGCCGGGACGGCTGGTTGAGCGCGACAAATTGCACAATTAAGCGCCCCCGCGATGAGAGTGATGACCAGGGCCCTTATTAACATCAGATGGGTTATGATCCCTCCTCAAGCACACGACATCGGCCAGTAAATTGCGTGACGGGCGGTGTTTTGTCAGGCCGGAGTTAAGGCTTAACACCCCTAGGGATGATTCTCCGGATCCGGTTGAGACGAAGCGGGTGAATTCGGGGCCTCGCGACGCTTGAGCTTGGGCGGTTCAGGTGACTTCGGGTCGGAAGGCACCTGACCGCTCCCATTGTCAGACGTGGAACTGGAATCATCGGGCGTGGGTTGACGCCGTTTCAGGGTGGGTCGTCCAGGCGCACCGTTATCACCGGCGGCGATATTACCCGCGGTCGTGGCGCGCGCATTTGAGAGCCTCAGCAGGCGCCCTTTGACGCGCTGGAACTCGGAGGTGTTAAGGATGTACTCTTCACGCTCGGGAAAGCGCGCAACAAGCGCCAACGATGCGGCACGCCGGTCTGCCGGCGCCGGGTGATCCGCAAATAGCTTGGAGATCGTACCCGGCTTCTTCTTGTTCTTCGCCTCCAGCTTCTCAAACATCGTCGCCAGCGCCGTCGGGTCGTAGCCCGAGGCGTAAAGGTACTGGACGCCGAGCCGGTCCGCTTCCGCCTCTGCGTTCCGACTAAACTTCATATAGCCGACCGCCATCCCCAGCCCCGCCGTGTTGTAAATGATGTTGCCGAGCACTCCGCCGGTCAGAATCGTCCCGGCGATCGCTCCGATTTGCATCACCTCGGCCTTGGTCTGGTTCCTGACCGCGTGGCGCGCGATGACGTGGCTGATCTCATGGGCCATGACGCCGGCCAGCTCCGCTTCGTTGTCGGCCGCCAGAATCAGACCCTTGTTGACGTAGAAGAATCCCCCGGGCAGGGCGAACGCATTAACCTCGTCCGAGTCTATCACCTTAACGGTGAAGGGGACTTTGGCGTCGGAGTGGAGCACCAGGTTCTGGGCGACGCGGTTGACGTACTCTGTGATGACGGGGTCGTCCACGAATTTGGCCTGCCTGTCGACTTCGGCGGCGAGTTGACGGCCCAGCGCGACCTCCTTCTCAATCGACATGCTCATCTTGGCGATGAGGCCGGAGGGGATCTTGCGCTTCCCGATCATGGCCGGGTCTTCGTTGACGTCAAGTGGACGGGAGGAGGTATGGTTGCCGATTGGAGCAGACCCCTTGCTCGACCGCTTCTGCTCTGACCCGTCTTGAGTTTGGGTCTGCGGTTGATCCGGCGGCTGCTGTAAGGGCAGCGCCATGACGCTGATAAAAAGAGTGGAGGCGAGGGCAAGGGAAGCGGCAAAACGGTAAAAGTGGGTCAACATATCAAGCTTTCCGGGGACGCCCTAAGGGCCTCCCCTCGTGAGAGCCAACCGGTTGACTGCCTCCTTTTGACCGGCCGGCCGGAGAAAACATGCGCCTGCACCAACAATGATAGTGCGCGGGGCAGCCGTCCGGGCGACTTCTGAAGTTTTCCAACCTTTTGATACTAAGCGAAAGGTGAGGGTCGTGACACCACTTTTCAATAAACTGTTATTAATCAATGATGAACGGTTGCCCTGGCAAACGAAAGAATGGAGAATGCCTCGCCGCGATCAGCGGCGCCGTATGCCAATACAAGCGCTGCGTCATCATGCTCAATTTCTCCACTCGACGTTCGTTTTGACCCGCTCGCCGGGTAATTAACGCCGCTTATTGAAAATTGATCGCGCGGATTCAACAATAGGCGATAGCTTTCCTGGCCGCACCAGCAGGGAAGCGGGGCCGCCGAAGTTGAACTTGGTCATGCCACATTCGGAATCACAAATAAAATGCTATGCCGGTCACGTGACGAGAAAGCGCCGGCACAACTTCCTGCAAGAAGATTGCTCTGTAAAGTTTCTGTAGATGTTAAACGAATTTCACCTTGGCGCGTCGGAGGCGGTCTGGGTATGGCTGTTCCCCGTCACTTTTCTGGCACACATCGTGGAGGAATACTGCGGGGGCGAGGGATATTCCCAATACCTCTCAAGGGAAAGAGGGGTCGATCTCCCACCCCGGAGGTTCCTGGTGCTGACAGGTATCGGTCTGACGCTAATGGTGGCGGGCGTCCTCCTAGCACAGAGACTCGGGTGTCCGGAGCTATTATTGGTCTGTCTGGGCACTGTCGTCCTGGTCAACGGATTGTCGCACACGATCAACACAGCGGTGACGGGCGCGTACAATCCGGGGCTCATCACCGGAATGCTGCTCTGGATACCGCTCGGGTCTGTCACGCTGCTTCATTTAATAGGGAGCATGCACACAGGAAGATACTTGTCGGGAGTGGGAGTTGGGATAGCGATCCATGCGGTCGTATCACTGCTGGCGCTGACCGGCGTTAAGCTATTCTGGTCCGGACGTGTCTAGGTTAAGAGCACATCCCGCGATGACTCTCGTATTGGCTGTTCACATCCTGTTTAACCGCCGCCCACCGCTTCCTTGAATCTCGTGAGGAGGTTCTCGTGAAGCGCCAGGCTCAAAGGCCGGGGGCATGAGTTGTTTAGCTATGCAGCATCTGATCATTCGTTTAATAATTACTTTGCTTGCCTTTATCATCGGCGTCACTGCCCACATGATTTGTGTTAAATACCTCGTGCCAATCCTGAACAATAGGGATCACATTATTGACACCTGTACGGAACTGATCCTGAGCTATGAAGACTGACCGACCGAAACATGCGCGACCGGTCATCGGTGGTAAACCGCCACTCACGTCTCTTGAACGACAGGCGGCCTGCTCTGGATTGCAACCGAACGTGATTCCTCGTTACATTAGAGAGAGCATGACCTGTTTAGCCGAGGGCATCAATCATACTGAAAGTGTCTCATGACTCCGATCAACATCGCTGCGACGGTCAACTTACTGGGCTATACGATGGGCATCGCCCTCTACGCGATGCTGCTCGTGATGGTGGTCAGGCGTTCCCCCTACCCTGCCCGCGCGTCCGCGTCAACCCATCCGAGTGCCTCAACCACTTGGCCCGCGAACAACTTACTCTTCACGACAGCCATCCTGGGCCTGCTGTGGAATGTTGGCGCATTCGCGACCTACGGGGCGCGTGATTTCGGGGCGGCTCAGCCCTCCCCGCTCCTGATCGCCGTCGCTTTTTCTGCGCTGGAGTTTCTTCCGGCCGTCGTCGTGCACTCGGCCTTACGTACCAGCGAGCGCGGGGCCGAGCACTGGGAAGCGCGGTGGATCATCGTGGCCGCCTACTGCTTGAGCGCGGCCGCCTGTTCCATGAACGTCTACGACGCGGTGCTGATGAAAGCAGGTCCGTCCTTACTGGCTTTGCGCGGGCTCACGGTCGGATATGTCGCCTTGATTGTCACCCTGTTCATGTCAACGCGCCGTCAACCGGGGTGGAAAAGGGCCGTCTGGGCGAGTGCGCTGGCCGTCTTCGCGGTCTCCGCGCTACATCTGAGTCAGCATTACGAAGGGAGCGCCGATTCATGGTTCAGGGAACTGACCGGCCATCACGCCTCATTGCCGCTCGCGCTGGCCATTCTCTATCAGGACTATCGCTTCGCTTTTGCCGACATTTTCTTGAAACGCGCGCTCGCGCTGCTCATGCTCGTCACACTGGCATTCGGGCTGTACCTGACGGTTGCGGCTCCATTTCTGGCGATGCATGATGTGCCGGACCAGATGCACGCGCGCGCCGTCGGCGTGCTGTTGGGCCTGTGGGTTCTGACGGCCCTTTTATACCCATGGCTGCGATGCGCGGTCGGCCGGTTTGTCGATAAAGTGGTGCTCCGGCGCGCCGACTACGGCGAGCTTCGCAACAAAGTTGCCCGACTGCTCGCGGCGCACGAATCTTCAACCATGATCCTCGAGGAAATTTGCCGGGTGCTCGCCCCCTCCCTCTCAGCCGGCACGGTTCGGTGGATGAGGGCGGACGCGCCCGCCATCTCAAGTGATGAGGAGATTTCTTCAGTGACGGGCCAGGGAGATGCGGCACCGGACGCGCCGTCTCAGGGTAATTCTGCGAGCCGCGCGGCACACATGGCCGCGCGGATTTCCGATTCACCAAATGATCGAAATGTCACTTTATTGGAGCGCTCAAGCGGGGCCAGCGCCCTGGTCTTCGTCCCGACAGCCGAGCCCCCCTATTATGCGTTGGAAGTTGGGGCGCTCGCCGGCGGGCGGCGCCTCCTCTCCGACGATATGACGATGCTCGAGTCGGTCGCGCTCATGACCGCCCGCCGCATTGACGGCCTGCGTGTGACCCACGAGCGATGCGAACAGAGCCTGCGCGAGCAGGAGATCAGTAAACTCGCCACGGAAGCGCAACTGCGTGCGCTCCGCGCCCAGATCAATCCGCACTTCCTTTTTAACGCGCTGACCACCATCGGATATCTGGTTCAGACCGCGCCGGAGCGTGCGCTCGAGACCCTGATGAAGCTGACGAGTCTTCTGCGCGGGGCGCTGCGCTCGACGGATGAGTTCGTGACGCTCGGCGAGGAGTTGAAACTGATCGCCTCATATCTCGACATTGAACGCGCCCGTTTTGAAGAGCGGTTGCGCGTCAATGTTGACGTGCCACCACGCCTTCTAATGATCCGTTTACCTTCATTACTGGTCCAGCCTCTGGTAGAGAACGCCATCAAGCACGGCATCGCCCCGTCCCGTTACGGCGGCGAGGTGAGCATTTCGGCGCATCTCGAGCCGGCCGCCGACCATGGACCACCGGGGAGTGGTGAAATCCTCTGTATCACGGTTAGCGATACGGGGGTCGGCGCCAGTGAGGTCGAACTGGCGCATGGTCGCCGGCGTGGCCTCGGCCTCAACAATGTTGAGCAACGGCTACATTGTTATTATGGACCGACAGCGTCCCTGAGGATCGAAAGCGTTTCGGGGGAGGGTGCGACTGTCGAACTCCGCATGCCGATCACAACCTCAGGACAATCTCAATTCGAGACAGTCGGAACCGGATCCTTGGCCACAGAACAGAGAAAAGGGGCATGAGCACGAAACTACGGATTGTCATTGCCGATGATGAGCGCCCGGCGCGCTCCTTCCTTGCGGCGATGCTGCGCGACTTCGAGGATGTGGAGGTCGTCGGCGAAGCGGAAACAGGCACGGAAGCCGTCGAGATCATCGAGCGTGAACGTCCCGACATCGCACTTCTCGACCTGCAGATGCCGGAGGTGGATGGCCTCGGCGTAGTGCGGTTGCTGCGCAAGAAGGTTATGCCGCTCGTCGCGTTCGTCACCGCGTACGATGAGTACGCCGTGCGCGCATTTGAAGTGAACGCCGTTGATTATCTCCTTAAGCCGATTGAACGCGCGCGGCTCAGAGAAACCTTGAACCGCGCGCAGGAGCGGCTTGAGCGGGCCGACTTCCGCCGGGATGAGACGACGCATTTGCGCGCGGCGGTGGCCGATTATGAAGCGGCGACGCGTCCGGCTTACCTGGAGCGGATCCCGGTCCGCGAGCGTGATGAGATCGTCATCCTGCCCGTGCGGGAGATCGCCTCGGTTGTTGCCGACGGGGAACTGCTTCACATCACTAACGCGCGCAACGAGCGCTATACGATCAACCACAGGTTGAAAGAGCTCGAGGCCCGCCTTGACCCCAACCTCTTTGTGCGCCTGTCGCGGGGGACGCTCGCCAATCTTGAAATGATCGGCCGCGTCAGCCCGCTGCCCGGCGGGACCTATCTCGTCACACTCACCAACAACCAGCAGCTGCAAGTGAGCCGGTTGCAGTCACGCGTCTTACGGAATCAACTCCTTCGGCTCTGACCACGCGAATTCAGGCCCATAATCACCCGCGGCGCCGGTTTCACGCCCGTTAAAACGCGTCGAACCACCGGAGGTAAAAGCCATTCATTGGCCAGTCCCGGCAGTTCATCCGGTGTTTTCGCCGGTTCGTTAAATATTTAGTGCCGGCCAGTTAACCGGCAGCCTAAACTGCGCTGTTTCACACGTAAAAACTTGCGCATCGTCCTCGTTAAACAGGTATCCGGAGTACACAAAAACATGTCACTAAAAGCATTACAGGCCCGCAGGTCTTTGATCATAAGCATCTGCGTTGCATTCATCATAACCGTTGCCGGCGCGCCGGCTCTGGCGCAGTCGCTCGGCAGCGCCGGCACCGTCACCGGCGTCGTCCTCGACCCGAACAATGCGGCCGTCCCTAACGCCAGCGTCACCATCTCCAACCCGGTCACCGGCTACACGCGTACGACCAGTACCGGCACCGACGGGACCTTCACCTTCAACGACGTCCCGCCCAACAACTACCAGATCAGCGCCACGGGCAGCGGCTTCAGCACGGCGCAGCAAAATGTGACGGTGCGGACATTGGTGCCGATCAACTTGAGGATCCCGCTCTCCCTGGCCGGCGCCGCGGCCTCCGTCACCGTCACCGGGGACAACACGGCGGTTTTGATTGAGAACGTACCTTCGACCCACACCGACGTTGACCAGTCGCAGATTCGTAAGCTGCCGCTCTCCGGGACGGGCTCGGAGCTGAGCGAGGCGGTAACCTATACAGCGCCCGGCGTGGTCGCCGACTCCAACGGCTTCTTTCACCCTCTGGGCGATCACGCCGAGTCTTCGCTCGTGCTCGACAACCAGCCCGTACCTGACCAGCAAAGCAAGGCGTTTTCTAACCAGATCCCGGTCGAAGCGATCCAGTCGATGGAGATCGTCACCGGCTCGGCGCCCGCCGAGTTCGGCGATAAGACCAGTCTGGTCATCAACGCCTCGACCCGCTCGGGTCTCAACCAGCGCAGGCCTTCGGGCAGCTTCGCCACAACTTACGGCACGTTCGGGACATCCAGCAATAGCGGGACGCTGGCCTACGGCAACGCCCGTTGGGGAAACTTCACCGCTCTCAGCTTCGACCGCTCGGGGCGCTACCTCGACGCCCCGGAGTTCACCCCACTCCACGATAAGGGGAACTCTGCCCGCCTCTTCGACCGCCTCGACTACCAGTTCGGTCCGGCTGACACTCTCCACCTGAATCTGTTCCTGGCGCGCACCCATTACCAGGTCGCCAACACCTTCGACCAGCAGGCCCTTGGCCAGGATCAACGGAATCTGTTGAAGACCCTCAGCATCGCCCCAGGCTACGTCCACATCTTCAGCCCGACGACGGTGCTGACAATCAACCCCTTCTACCGGCTCGATCAGGTCAAGTACTTCCCCTCCGCTAACCCTTTCTCGGACATGCAGCAGACCATCAGCCAGCAGCGGCGGCTGCTGAATGTGGGCGTCCGTGGCGACCTCGCTTACGTCAAGGGGCGGAATAACGCCAAGTTCGGCGTGCAATTCGTCCATTATTTCCTGACCGAGGCCTTCCAGTTCGGGATCACAGATCCGGGCTTCAACGCCCCCTGTGTGGATGCCAACGGGAGTCCGATCCCCGACCCGACCCAACTCAACCCCTCGGCCTGCGATGGCGCGACTACCTTCCCGAACCCGGCTTTCCTGCCCGGGCTGGTGCCGTTTGACCTGACGCGCGGCGGTAACTTGTTTGCCTTTCATGATCACACCGACATCAAGCAGGAGGCCTTCTACGCGCAGGACTTGCTGACTTTGAAGAAGAACCTGACGCTCAACCTGGGCCTGCGCTACGACATCTACCGCGGGATCAGCCGCGGGCAGTTGCTGCAGCCGCGCCTGGGCATCTCCTACCTCTTTGACCGGACGAAGACGGTGGTGCGCGCCTCCTTCACCAGAAACTTCGAGACACCATATAACGAGAATCTGGTTCTCTCCAGTTCAACCGGGGCGGGAGGACTGGCGACCAATGGTGTGCTTGATCAATCGACCAGCGTCCAACCGCTCCGGCCCGGCCGTCGCAACCAATTCAACGTCGGGTTCCAGCAAGCCATCGGCAAGCACGTCGTGGTCGACGGCGACTACTTTTATAAGCTGACGCACAACGCCTATGACTTTAACGTGATCCTCAACACGCCGATCACGTTCCCGATCTCGTGGAGCAAGTCGAAGATCGATGGGGTGTCGGCGCGGGTGAATCTGACGAACTACAAGGGGCTGACGGCCTTCTTCGTCGCGGGCCACACCCGCGCGCGCTACTTCCCGCCCGAGACCGGTGGGCTCTTTTTCAACTCGGCTTTGCCGGCCGGGGTCTTCCGCATCGACCACGACCAGGCGTTCCAGCAGACGACGCAGGTGCAGTACCAGTTCTACCGGTGGAAAAGGGTTGAGCCCTACGTCGCCTTCACGTGGCGCTACGACAGCGGGTTGGTGTCAGGCAGTGTGCCGGACTTCGCGACGGCGTTGACTTTCAGCGCCGATCAGCAGCAGCAGATCGGGTTGTTCTGCGGGAGCACCTTCGCGACGCTGACGAATCCGTTGACGAGCTGTGATTCGTCGAACCGGGGGGCGCTCAGATTGCGAATCCCGGCGGACGGGACGGTCAACGACGACCACAACCCGCCGCGCATCGCGCCGCGCCACCTGTTCGACTTGAGTGTGGGGACGGACAATCTGCTGCGGACCGAGCACACCAGGATGACGGTGCGGTTCACCGTGATCAACCTGACGAATAAGGAGGCGCTCTACAACTTCAACTCGACGTTCAGCGGGACGCACTTTGTGCCGCCGCGGACCTTCCAGGGGCAGGTCGGTGTCACGTTCTGAGGGGGCGCGTTTGTGCCTTGCTCGTAACTGACCTTCAACGAGACGGGAATCGGGCCAATCGGTCAATTGGCCCGATTCTCCTGCTCGGCCTGATGTCTAAAACGCTCACAGGTCGCGATGGGCGAGTTGCCGGGGTGTCGCGAATGACAAATATCTCAGCAGCGGCCTTTCTGCTGCAAGACGTGTACATCCCGTACGGGGGATGGCGGAGCTTCGTGCTGACCGCTCTCGGTTGCCTTGTGTTCCTCTTCATATTTAATGAATTAGCCGCTCGCGTCTTGAGGCGCGGTCGAGGTAAAAAGCGACTACGACACGGGCGCGACAGTGCTCAACGATAGCGTCGTAGACATGTGCGGTTCACCGTCTTCATGTTCAGGTCTTGTTTGTCAACTGCCCGATGTACCCATCGAAACTGTGCCGCATGAGGGGCGCGGGTCTTGGGAGAAGATCTTTCGACGCGTGACAAGCGCGCGCCCACTCGATCAGCGCATCATAGTGGGCTTCCTCATCTAACTGCCCGAACCATTCTATGCCTTCCGGCGTGATAACCTGAACGACGTTGGCCACGTCACACGGCCCCACACATCCGGAGATGGTCAGTTGAATGGTCTTTAGCAGACGCTCCTTTTTCCAGAGCGTCTTGAGCCGTTCCTCCGGCAGACCCGGCCGTCCCTTATCCGTCCGCCCGCAACAGCAGCCCTTGCAGATCACGAGCTGGCCGAACAAAACAAGCAAGGCCAGTACCACATCAGGTGAGAGCCTAAGTGAACACCGAGGAAAAATATGAGCCGTCAAGACAAAGTATAACAGCGCGGGTTTACTCTGGCATAAGGGGAAACACTCACCGGGCATGAGTAATCATACGGTTGTTTCGCTCCTGTTTTTCGGTAACCTGGAAACAGAAAAACTTAATTGATCCGCATCACAGAGCAGCCAGAGGCCGTAGCCTTTTTGATGAGCAGCGGTTTTCGGTTATCCAGAAGGATTCAATTATGAGCGCGGTAAAACAAGAGGCACGGAGCGCGCACGGCACCCTGTTAGGGAGAGCTGCGGGATCTACCGTTTCATGGAGACGTGTCGGGCTATTCATTACCCTGGCCGTCTCATTTTTCCTACTCGGGGCTACTCCGATGGGGCTCAAGGCGCGCGAAAGCGTCGGCCAACGGGATACGGCCCAACGCGAGCTTCGCCTGAGTCAAATGCAGAACATTTTATCTTCAGCCGTCATTGATGCGCGCCGTGGCGAGTATGAACCGGCGCGTCAAACGGCGAGCGACTTCTTCACAACCCTGTGCGATCAGGTGGAGATGGACGATGGGTCAGCCCTCACGCAAACACAGCTTGAAAATCTCAGGCCGCTGCTGATCAAGCGTGACGAGATCGTCACGCTCTTGGCTCGCAGCGATCCTGCTTCGGCAGACCGCCTGGCGGACATGTACGTCTCGTACCGTCAGGCCATGAGCAACGTCCGACCGCGCGGTTGGAGGTGATGAGAGATGTTACCCGTCTTAGCGCCGGTACACCGGATGAATTATCGGCAGCTATTTAAACGAGGCAATGATGGGATGAGCACAGGCTTCCCGGCAGCAACCGAGGATGACCATACAGCTTTAATGCGCGCGGCCCTCGAGGGCCGGACCGAGGCCGTCAAAGCCTTGCTGAGCCACGGCGCAAAAGTGAACGCGAAAGATCGTGAAGGCCGCACGGCACTGATGTTTGCCGCCATCAACTTACATGCCGACACTGTCAGGGCGTTGCTGGATCACGGAGCAGACGTCAATGCTAAGGCCGATGATGGGGGGACCGCCTTGATGCTCGCGGTGTCGGGTGGCGACACGGGAATTGTCCAAGCCTTGCTGGACAGGGGTGCTGACGTGAGGGAGGGATTTACTCGTACAGGCATGACAGCTTTAACGCTTGCGTCGATGAAAAACCTGCCCGACGTCGTCAAGTTGCTGATGCGGGCCGGAGCTAAAAATAATTGACGGGCGCCGAGACGTCTTCATCCGTTTCTCATCACTGTTTCAGGTTAGGCGTGTATCTTCTTTAATAGACAAAAGACCCGTTAGACCGGCGCGCCGGCAGGTGGCCGCGCGCTCGAGTCACTCATCTTATTTATGATACTGGATGACGAATCCCAGAACTTGCGCTTGCGCCTGCGCATCATCCATACCCTTATCCTCTTGTCGCTCGCGGTGCTGACCGTCAGGCTCTACTTCCTACAGGTTATTAAAGGCTCCTATTATGCTGAGCTCGCCGAGAACCAGCGCCTCCGCCTCCTGCCGATCCCCGCCCCGCGCGGCATTATTTTAGACCGCTATGGCCGTGTGCTCGTCGATTCACGTCCCATCTACAACATTATCCTCTCGCGCGAGGATGTTAAGGGCAAAGATTTAGGCTCACTCATTCAGCCCCTCTCCGAAGGGCTTCGAATTGACCCCGAAATCCTGAGCGAGCGCTTTGAAGAGGTCAAATCCCAGCCCGCCTTCGAATCCATACCTGTCAAAGAGGGCGCCACCTCGGCAGATATCGCCTGGGTCGAGGCGCATGATCTGGAATACCCCGAGCTGCGCGTCGAGAGACAGCCGCAACGCCGCTACCCGGAGAACGGCATGCTCGCGCATGTCCTCGGCTACGTCGGAGAGATTAGCCCGGAGCAGTTAGAGCAATCCCGGTTCAAAGATCAGGGTTACAAGCCGGGCGACATCATCGGCAAGGAAGGCCTGGAGGCCGTTTATGACGAATACCTGCGCGGGCGGGACGGTTATCGCAAGGTGGTGGTCGATAGTCGGGGCCACATTCAGGATGTGATCGAGACGGTTCCGCCTCAGCCGGGACAGGACATGGTGACGACAATTGATCTGGATTTACAGGAGGCGGCCGAAGAACAGCTCCGCAACTCGCCCACCAGGCGCGGCGTGATTGTTGCCATGGATCCGAATAACGGTGAGATCCTGGCGATGGCCTCATACCCGACGTTTGATCCCAACCTCTTTTCGCAGCGCATTACGACGAAAGAGGGGCGCGCCGAGTATGCGGCGCTGCTCAGGGATCCGAAGACGCCGCTCTACAACCGCGCGATACAGGGGCGCTACCCGCCGGGATCAACCTGGAAGGTCCCGATGGCGGTGGCCGGACTAGAGCAGGGCGCGATCACCATCGATCACTCGAAACTCTTGTGCGGCGGCGGCATTACGGTCGGCAACAAGTTCACGCGCTGCATGGGCAATCATGGCATGCCTGACCTGAAGACGGCGATCACCAAGTCCTGCGACGCCTACTTTTATCGCCTCGGCTTGAAGATGGGGATCAACGGCATCATGCGGATGGTTGACGAGTTCGACTTGAACAAACGAACGGGCATAGATTTGCCGCACGAGCTCGTCAGTTGGACCCCTTCGCCCGAGTTCAAAGCGCGCTTTAACCCGCGTGACCCGAAGTGGAAGGACATCGACACGGTTTATGCCTCATTCGGTCAGGTCTATGATTTTGTGACGCCGCTGGCGTTACTACGCGCCGAGGCTGGCATCGGGATGGGAGGCTACCTCTACATCCCACACCTGTTAAAAGAGGTGAGAGCGATCGGCGAGCCCGGTACGGCCACCTACCGGCCGGCCCACACGTTTAAGCCGCTTAACCCTCAGCAGCCCGACCCGAAGATTGTTCCGATCCCGGCAGATCAGCATCACCTCGTCGTCGAGGGCATGTGGGGCGTGGTCAATAACGGGGGCACGGCGGCGCGTATCAAGATGGCCGGGTTTGATATTGCCGGCAAGACGGGGACGGCGCAGGTCGTCGGCCTGGGCAAAGACTTTGGTAAAAACAAAGACCATTCATGGTTTGTCTCTTACGCGCCGGCATATAAGCCGGAGATCTCGATCATCGCACTCATTGAGAATGTCGGCTTTGGATCGCAGTTCGCTGCGCCGGCGGTGCGTGCGATATATGATGTTTACTACCGCAAGACGCGCCATGAGGAGCCGCCGGGAGCGCTGATCGCCAAGCTCCACCGGTAAAGGGTGGGCGCCCGTTCAGGCCCTCGCTACATAGAGTGTAATCACCTATGCGATATAGGCGATTACACAGTTGTTCGCACCCGCCGGGAAGTCGAAAATTAATTCATCCCATTACGTGGTGTTAAAGAGGGAGCAGGCCAACGTTTGTTATCACTGGCTATGAGGCTGAATAACAATGAGTAATCAAAAGACCGTCGTCAACAACACAAAACAGCGGACCGGATCGAAAAGCATATTAGTTTTAGCAGCCGTTACGTGCTCACTCATCGCATGTGGTGGCCGGGTCTCACCGGCACTGGCTTCGACGCCGCCATCAGATTCTTCCACCGCCAGGAGCAGCACGGATGCGCCGAATTCTTATGCGGCTATCGTGAGCCGCGTCGCCCCCGCGGTGGTGACTATTCGCGCGGACATGCGCGTGCGCGCCCCGCAGCAGTTTCCATTCTTTGATGATCCTTTCTTCCAGCAGTTCTTCGGTAATCGAGAGAACATGCCCCGGCTACAACCGCGCGAGCGCCGTGAGCACGGGCTCGGATCAGGCGTCATTGTCAGCCCGGACGGGTACATTCTGACGAACCAGCACGTGATTGACGGCGCTGAGCAAATCAGGGTTGAATTAAATGACAACCGCACCCTCGACGCGAAAGTCGTCGGCTCGGATCCGCCCAGTGACTTGGCCGTATTGAAAATAAACGCGGCGAACCTGCCGGCGCTGCCCTTAGGCGACTCCGATCGTGTGCGCGTGGGCGATGTGGTGCTCGCCATCGGCAATCCTTTAGGCGTCGGGCAAACAGTCACGATGGGCATCATCAGCGCGAAGGGACGTACGACTAACCTGAGCGACGGCAGCTTCGAAGACTTTCTGCAGACCGACGCGGCGATCAATCATGGGAATTCGGGCGGCGCGCTGGTTAATACTAACGGCGAGCTCGTCGGCATCAGCTCACAGATCCTCTCGCCGTCGGGAGGTAATATCGGCATCGGCTTCGCCATCCCGGCCAACATGGCCCGCAGTGTCATGGACCAGTTGATTAAAGGTGGCCTGGTCCGGCGCGGTAAGTTGGGCGTGACGATCCAGCCTGTGACGGCCGACGTCGCTTCAAATCTCGGCTTGCGGGAAGCGCGTGGCGCGCTTGTTAACGGGGTCGAGCCGAATGGCCCTGCCGCGCGCGCGGGAGTGCGGCGCGGAGACGTGATCGTGAATTTCAATGGGTCACCCGTCCCTGACACGAACAGCCTGCGCAATCACGTGGCGAGCACCCCGCCGGGTACCCGGGTGACGCTGGCCGTCATGCGTGATGGCAAAGAACAACTGTTGCGTGCCACGCTCGGCGAGTTGATCGCCACAACCGGTAAGGGCAATCTGCGAGGCGCAGGCGACGGGGGCTCAACCAAAAATAGCAGCCTCGGTATGAGCGTCGAACCGCTCACGCCTGCGCTCGCCGAGCGCTTGGATTTGCCGAACGGCACAACGGGTCTTGTTGTCACAGACCTTGACCCGGCGGGGCCGGCGGCAGACGCGGGCCTTCAGCAGGGCGATATCGTCGTGGAGGCGAATCGTCAGGCAATCCACTCGGAGGCGGATTTGAATAGAGCGCTCCAACGCGGGGCTCCCCTCCCCGTGCTCCTGCTCATCAACCGGCACGGGAATGACATCTATGTAACACTGCGCGCGCGCCGGTAGGCGCGCGCATTGACGGGAGCAAAGGTAAGGGCATAGCTAAAACAGTCCTCGAGCTACGGCACCCTGCGATATGGCGACTCGAGGTTGAGGCGACAAGGCACCGAAATTGATTTAAGTTCGTGGGAAGCATTCAAGCTCTTTAACAAAGCGTAGAGTTCAAAGTGCGCTTTGGCGGCACAAGAGGAGAGGTCTGTTTTGTTTCTCTTGACACCCGTCATCTGTTTCATGGATGAATAGTTACAATATATTTATCCATCCTTGCCGTGACATGTGGCGCAGTGCTTGGCGCCTTTGCGTGATACTTCCTGGTTGTCAGCGCCACAGGATATAGTCAATTGCCACCCGCTATAATAGTTTCCGCCTCTCTTATTGTTGGCTTGTCGGAAAGTCGCTTGCCCGTCGTTGCACGTTGGCGAATCTCGGCACCAACCCTACCCGCCGCTCGATCCCGTACATCCGAACGCCGCCCCTTTCCCCCGTCCAGATCTTCCGCAGGTCCAGCAGCTCGCCAAGCGTGAAGCCGAGACGGTCATCGTTAATCTTCGTCAGCGCCCGGAGCTCATCCCACGTGCGCACCCCGTCTCCTAAAGCGTCGAGGACTTTCCGGTGTCGCAACGGGGTGGGCACGCCCTGCTTAGGTTCAGACATAACGCTCCTCTTTACTTCTTGTCGCTTTTCTTCTCCCACCATTATATAACTAATGGGTACCGGAAATGTATCTGAAACGTAAGGGCAGGGAGGATTCTTCGGTGCAAAGCTATCTTACCCTAAGTAGCAAAACGTCATGATCCTTCCGGTGCAAAAAGTGGGGGATGAAGTACAGGCCGGCTCTGATATACTGTCATCGCGGGCGCCTCCTTTGGCGATCCTTACTGGCAGGTGAGTGTCACAATAGCTCGACGGGGAGGCCCCGTTTTATATCATCCGTGGCACACAGCGCTTTGCGCATGAACTAGCAGGAGGCAGGTGGAGCATGGCTCACAAGCACATCGCAACCTATTTGAACGACCACTTGGCGGGCTCGGTGGCCGCCCTCGAGCTCCTCGCACACCTCGAAGCTGCGCATAAGGGCACGGCCGTGGAGCATTCCATCGCCGGGCTGCGGGCCGACGTGGCGGCGGATCGCCAGGAGCTTGAGGCCCTCATGGGTAGGCTCGACGTCGCCGAGAGCGGCCCGCGAAAGGCGACGGCCTGGCTCACCGAGAAACTCACCGAGCTCAAGCTGCGGCTCGACGACCCGACAGGTCGTGATCTGCACCTCCTCGAAGGCCTTGAGGCCGTGGCGATCGGGATCGAAGGTAAACGGGCGCTGTGGCGGGCCCTGGCCGCCGCGGCCGACACCGCGCCAGAGCTCCGGGGGATCGACTATGGGCGCTTGGAGCAACGCGCCGATGAGCAGCGCCGCCGGGCGGAGGCGTTGCGGCTGGAAGCCGCCAAAGCGGCTCTCGGAGCTGCGACCTAGACCGCGGCCATGCTAAGGAAAATATAAAACACGGCGGCTGGATTGAGTTATTTCTTTCCCTCTACAGTGACGGCCCATCGAAAGGCCGAATCCGGGGGCGGATGGGCTCTGACAACCAGCAATCAAACCGACTATGATTAACCTCATCTTTGTCACACTCTTTTTTCTGACGTCAATCCTATCACCCGTACAGGATAATCAGATCCTCCCGGCGGAAAGGCTCTTTACAGGGCGCGACAACATTGAGAATTTGAAACAATCGATCTCGCTGCTGGAGAGCCAGAGCCTTCGCGACCCATCAAACTATGAGGTGCTCTGGCGGCTGGCGAAATACGAATACTACCTCGCCGAACCGGAGAAGGATGAAGTTAAGAAGAGTAAGCTGCTTGAGGCGGGGATCGAAGCCGCTAAAAAAGCGGTCGCGCTTGACGGCAAGCGCGTCGAGGGCCACTTCTGGCTCGGCGCCAACTACGGCGGATATGCTGATTTAAAAGGCGCGCTTAAAAGCCTCGGCCTGGTTAGGTCTATTCGCAAACAATTTGATATAGCCTTGAAGATAGACCCGGCTTACGAGAACGGGGCTGCTTATTTAGCCTTGGGTGAGATGTATCTCCGACTGCCGGGGATCTTCGGAGGCAACGAGCAACTCGGCGTGGAGATGTTAGAGAAAGGACTCAAAATTGGGGCCAGCAATTCTGATCTGATGCTGGCGCTGGCCGAGCGCTATGCCAGGAGTGGAAAGAAAGAGGAAGCCAGAAAGCTGTTCGAAAAAGTCCTCAGCGTGAATGACCCACTGAAAACCAGCCTTGAGCAGGAAGAGCTGAGACGCAAAGCGCGCCGTCAGCTTGACAGACTAAAAAAGGGTTGAGTCGTGGCGAGAATTCTGAACCAGGCTTCTCATCAGCCTTAAGATAGCGACGACACAGGAAGGCGAAGGTATTTCTCGTGCTTAGGGCTAAGTGAAAACAGTTATTGGCATCTCCAGCTCACCGATGACCGGCGACTTTATCCATCAGAAATCCCCACCGGTCGCTGCCTTTGCCGCCAGCATGGGCAGCCCTGACGCGCGCCAGACGCCCGCCACCGAGGCCGGTTTTAACCACCAGGCGAAGCGGTTGCAATTAATCGTCAACGCGGACGACTTTGGGATCTCCGAAGAGGTTAATGAGGCGATTATCCGTGCCTTCAAAGAAGGGGTTTTGACGAGCTGCAGCCTGATGGTGACGGGGCCCGCTTTCGACCAGGCCGTCGAATTGGCCAAAGATAATCCGAAGCTCGGTGTGGGGATTCACCTTGTCACCGTGATGGGCCGGTCGGTGCTCCCAAAGTCCGAGATTCCGACTCTCGTGGATGAGGAGAGAAACTTTTCGACCAACCCTGCCGCCGCCGGTCTGAAATATTATTTCTCAAAACGGGCGCGGCGCGAGCTCAGAAGAGAGATCACTGCCCAGTTCGAGAAGTTCCGCTCGACCAGCTTACGACTTTCGCATATCGACGGCCATCAACATATGCACGTTCACCCGGTCATATTCGACATCGCACTCGAGCTCGGCGCAGACTACGGCGCGAAACGCATGAGAGTACCGCGGGAGGAGTACCGCCTGGCCCTCAGCTTTGACCGCGATCAGGCATTCAGGAAAACGGTCTACACACTGGTTTTTGGTTGGCTCGCCTGGTATATGAAAAAGAGGCTCACGCGGGAAGGCTTCACTTTTGCGGAACGGGTCTATGGCAATTTACAAAGCGGTCGTGTTGACGAACAGTATCTCCTCTACACTTTGCGCAACCTCCGTGCCGGGACTAATGAGTTTTACTGTCATCCGGCGGCCTACGCGCCTCACCGCATACTCAACGATGAGGAGCGGCAGAATTCGATCGAATTCGAGGCTTTGATGAGCGAAAGGGTGATGGGCCACTTGAGTAACCTCGGAGTCGAGCTCACCACTTACTTCGACCTCGAAGCGAACCGGTGAAAGCTGCTGTCGTATTGATCTTAGCGGCCTGCCGTCCAGGCGAGGGGTGAAGCGCGTGGCAGTATTTGAGCTTTTGACGCCAGATAGGAAAGCCTTCCGGCCGTGTAGTCGAAATGGCGACGCTCGCCCGCCGGATTCTTTGGTATGATGAAGCGCCGGCCTCGAGCCCGTCATGCGGCGCGAAAGTTTCGTCGGGTATGTGGCGAAATCGCTTCCCGGCAGGCTTTGCGTAAACGACCCCGCGTAGTCTAATCTGAGGGGCCTCGCCGGCGACCGGGAATATTTGTATGTAAATGAAGCCGCCAAAGATTTGCACAACTTGATATAGATAGTCTGTACTTGTAAGCTCTGCCCCAGACCAAAGTTTGTGGGATGATAAATGGCAATTAGAAAAGTTGTCCTGGCCAACCCCCGGGGGTTTTGCGCGGGCGTCGTGCGAGCCATTGATATCGTCGGGCGGGTGCTGGATCTATTCCCGCTACCGATCTACGTTTTTCACGAAATCGTTCACAACCAGCACGTCGTAGAAAACTTCCGGAGACGCGGGGTGATCTTCGTCAATAGTCTGTGGGATATGCCCGACGGGGTCGTGTGTGTCTTCAGCGCACACGGCGTCTCGCCTCAAGCCTCCGAGCTGGCGCGGCGCAAGCGCTTGCGCGTCATTGATGCGACCTGCCCCCTGGTCACCAAGGTTCATCTGGAATCTATTCGCTACGCGCGCGAAGGATACTCGCTCATCCTCATCGGCCATCCCGACCACGAGGAAGTGGAAGGCACGATGGGGGAGGCGCCGATGCAACTGGTCAGTGCTGTTGAGGACGTCGAGCGCCTGGAGGTGGAGAATCCTGACAGGATCGCTTACCTGACGCAAACGACGCTTTCACCCGGCGACGTGGCGCAGATCGTGGAAGCGTTAAAGCGCAAGTTCCCCAAGCTGCAGCCGCCACCGAAAGATGACATTTGCTACGCCACGCATAACCGCCAGAACGCGGTCAGGGAGCTGGCCCGGGTCGTCAACGTGCTGCTCGTCGTCGGCTCGCAGAACAGTTCTAACTCACAGCGCCTGCGCGAGGTTTCGGTGACGGCGGGTGTGCCGGCTTACCTGGTTAATGACGAGACGGAGATTAGCCCCGAATGGCTGAACGATGCGGAGATTGTTGGCGTGACGGCCGGGGCGTCGGCGCCCGAAGAGCTGGTCATTCGCGTGGTGGAGAGTTTGCGCTCGCTGGGCGCGACCGAGTTTGAAGAGCTCGACGGAGTCGACGAGACCGTGCACTTCGGACTGCCAAAAGAACTGTTAAGCGTCAAGACACCGGAAATGTCCTA
>CAYLJO010000061.1:0-28337 GCA_964383905.1 uncultured Blastocatellaceae bacterium | reverse complement strand
TAAATCGCCCGAGCGAGCGACCTCGCCCGTAATTAGTTGCCACGTCATCACGCCGGGGTTCGTGGAAAGAGCTGCGCGAGCCGCTTCGCTGCCGATGACGGGGAAGGCGTTCATTCGGAAGATCCTGACATCGTCGGCGACATTGGCGAGGTAGGCCTTGACCGCACCTTGCGCGGCCGAAGCTCTGGCAAAATCCCGGTCCGCATCGAGAAGAGAGTTGAAGTAGGGCTCAGCCTCCCCCTCCATTTTAGACTTGCCCTTACGCTTCAAATGATGGGTGGGGAATTGCGGCGTCGGCGGCGCGTTCGGCGGTGGGTTAATCGTTCCGATGTCGAGGGCGACCTTCCAGGTCTTATCGACCTCCTTTTTCCAGACCGTCACATAGTTGCCGTAAGCGGCCGGTTTGTCGGCCGGGCCTTTCACCCTGAATTCCCACGGGCCTGTCGTGTATCCGAGATCGCGCGCACGGGAGATGTCTGCAAAGATGGGGTGCCACGACAGCAACCCCGGCGATTTGGGGCGGGCGAGCCACGACTTCTTCCCGTTGACCAGACCCAGTTGGAAGATGATCCCGTCGTCGGCCAGATAGTCGAGGAAGGCCGCGCGCGTTCCCTTCGTCGCGGATGTTTTGGCGAACTCGCGCTCCGCCTCGACGAGCGGGATGAGCTCGGGCGCAATGTCCGGCTTCTGAGCGAAAGCGCCTACCGTAAGCACCAGTAGGGCCGGCAAGAGGGAAGCGTACTTCTTCATTCGCGCGCTCCTGGATCGGGAGAGTGATGATTAAAATTATCGGCTTCGGCGCCCGTCAAAATCGCTTTCAGTCCGGCTGCTCATTAGATCTATTCTTAAGCGATAAATAGAGTGCCGCGACGATGACCAACGTGCCGGCCAGGCGAATCGCGCCGGCGATTTTGGATGTGGACGCCAGCAGCCCGAGGTGCTCGAGTAAATAGTTCCAGTCGTGTATTGAATCTTGCCCGCCGAGCAAAGGCAGTTGCATGTCAAGCGCGTCACCGGCGTAGACGGATACATTTAACATGCTCTCGCCGACCCAGAAAAGGACGAGCGCTCCTTAATACGGCTGCTTGTGATAGAAGAAATACCCGGCGAATGCGGCGGGCATGATAACCTGGAACAGAGATCCCCCGGCGATCATCATAAATTCACCGAACGGCATGAAAATAATGTGCCCGGCCTCGTGAATAACCAGATTAACGCCGTCTATCAGATGCCACTGGTATGGGTCATAAGCGCACCAGAGGAAGTACAGGCCGGCGATGACGGCGATGACTGTTTTGATCGGATCTCTTGTCATCTATTAATTGCCGGTGACAGGATTGACCCTATGGATATTACCGGCAGGGCAAACTTTCGCGCAATACAATTATGTTTTGGTTGCCAAAACATATTCAGAACGATTCCTACATTCCAGGAAGGAGACGGTGAGGGAAGTGACCGGGCGAGCTGCCGTGAGACTCGCCCGGCCACTGTTCGGTTATCTCATTTCCCGGCCCCTTGAAGCTGGATGAAGGGCATACCGCCTGGGCCCGTCACCTGCGGCATGTGGCCGTCCCACTTCTGCAGGGCCTCATACTGCACCAACTGCGGGGTGAGCGACTTGGTGAGTCGCTCGTTAGCCGTCGCTTGAGCTTCAGCGATCGTCGTGATCCTCTTGGCCTCACCTTCGGCCTCGGCGATCTTCTGCCGCGCCTCGGCCTCGACCTGCGCGACCTTGTTCTGGGCACGCTGAGCATCCTGCTGCGCCTGGATGGCTTGATTGATCGAGTTGATGACGTTGGGATCAAGGCGCGGGTTGCCGACCATCGAGACGGTATCAATCTTGAAGCCCTTCGGCTCCAACTCGCGCTCCAAATCCTGTTTCACCCGGGCGAGCAGCTCCTGCTTCTTCGCCCCGTAGATGTCGACGATCGGCATCGTCGAAGCGATGCGTGAGAAGGAATCGCGCACCTTGGTCCGCATGTAGGTGTCTGTGATCTCCTGCGGGGTGCGGCGGAACTCGACGAAAATCGAAGGCACTTTCTCCGTGACGAAAGCGTAAGAGAGACTCACGTCAACGTTGACGACCGCGCCCTCGACGGAGTTGAAGGTGATTGACTGGTCGTGCGGGGCGCCCTCTTTCGGATCTTTGGTCCAGACGATGGTTTGGAGGAAGACCGGATACTCATAGATCTTCTCGTTAACGGGGTTGTAAAACTGTCTGCCCGTCAGAATAGGATAGTGTTCGACGCCGCGGTTTCCGCCGGACTGGTTGACTTTAATGCCGACGTAGCCGGGCGGGATGACCGTACATCCGGCGACCAGGAGGCCGCTGGCTACCAGCAACAGGATAAACACAGCGGCCGAGATGACCAGTGATCTATTAATTTTGACGTCTATCATGGGACGACCTCTCTTTGTGATTGATGGTTTCTTCATCGAAATTCTCAACGGGGTTGACAGACTTTGGGAACAGCCGCCTCTGTGAAACGGGCCGGTCGAGCGCACGCCGGTCTTTATCGCTCAGACTCGCTGCCCCTTCATCGAAGAACTTTCGCCGGAGCAGGTAAGCAGAAAGGCCAAGGAAGGCCAGCGTCGCGACGATCAAAGCGCATCCCATCATCACGCTGGCGTCCGAACGGGCATTCAGCAACGCCGCCGCCTTTGACCAGACAATTAGAACTAGCGATATGCCGACGACCAGGTAAAGCGCGGCTACCACGACATGCCTGATTTTCATGTTGGCTTAAATTTCTCGTGCGCGCGGGTGATGGGCGGGATTGCCTCTCATAGCTATATATACGATTTTTATAGCCTAAAAGTTCTCTTTATGCCCGGCGAAACTCTCCACAGGTTGACAACCCGTATCGCCGCAAACCGTAAGAAATATTGTTATTAGCATCTTCCCGGCGCTTCAGCAACGATGAGCTTGCCTGGATAGTCACTTCATTTGAAAGGAGAGCGGCTGCCACTGACGAAGCAGCCGCTCTCCTTTCGGGTCATGGGCCGGCGGCGCTACTTCACCGTCGCTTTTGATCCATTGTCCGCCGGAAGATTCAGGCGGTCGCGGAACAGGTTGAGCAGGAGCAGCGTGCCGATGCCGCCCGCGCCGTCGCCTGTGCCGCCCGAAGCCATCACGTCGGGCGTGATGCGGACGCCTTTTTCGCCGATCACCTTGAGGGTTTCGACGAGCGCGACGCCCTGCGCGCCGAGCGCGTTGACCTGTTCGTGATAGGCCACGCCCTGGGCTTCGCCCATCAAGCGAACTTTTTCCGCTTCGGCCTTGCCCGTGGCGAGGATGTAGTGCGCTTCGCCTTCCGCCTCGGCTTTGCGCTGCTCGGCGCGTTTACCCGCAATCTCCACGCCGACCGTAGCCGCCATCAGATCTTTCTGGTTGTCGGCGTGCGCTTTGGTCTTCTCTAGTTGGATGCGCTTCTCTTCGGCCTCGCGCTGCGCGTCAAACATGTTCTGCCGCTGCTCGGCGAGAATCTTTTCCGTCTGCGTCTTCATCAGCTCTTCCGGCAGGTGTATGTGGCAGATCAGGACGTTGACCACGTCCACGTGATACTTCAAGAGGTGTGCGCGGACACGCGCTTCGGCCCGCTCCTGCTCCTCGTGGCGGTTCTGCAGGTAGGCCATCGCGGAGGACTCCGACGCCTGGTTGCGGAAGATCGAGTCGATCAGCGGGTGCATCACGTTCTGGATCAAGCGGTCGATGCCGCCGATCTTAGCGACCATGAAGGGCGCGTCTTCCGGCTTGATGCGAAAGACGACGCGGACTTCCAACTGCATCGTGAAGCCGTCTTTTGAGATCACCTCGAACGGGTTGAAGGTGTTGACGACCTCGCCCGCCGTCCATTCCACCGTCTGGTTCGTGGTCGGGATGACGATCGGCGTGATGGCGAGGGTGTTGACGTAGTAGCGGCCCGGCCCGACGACCGATTCCTGGATGCCGCGGTAGCCTTCGGGCACAACGTAGGCTTCGTGCGCGCCTTCGTCCAGCCTTCTGTCCGCCGGGTCCCCCGTCATCAACTCGGCTTTAATCTCTTCGGCGGTTCTGCTGTTATCTATCTTATCCAGCCGCGCCGCCGATTGCTCCGCCTGCTCCTGCTCTTCACGCTCCATCCGCTCGCGCACTTTAGCCGCCATCACGCGGCGCACCTCGTCGGACGGGTCTTTGCCGACGTTAGAAACGATCACGGCGACTTCGCCCGGTTTCACTTCCTTGGCGGTCTCCGGGATCACTTTGAAGAGTTGCGGGTTGATGTAGTAAGTGCCGGGCAGCAGGATGTCCTTCTGCGGGCCGCGCTGGCCGCCGCGCCCGATGAACTCATGGCCGTCCTGAAAATTATCGTGGCCCTCGACCGGCGCGGCGACGTAATCGCGCGGGTTGAGCGGCGCGCCGTCTAAAGCTTCGACCAGCCCGATCTCATTCTCGTTGATCACAGTCGCGTCGTAGAGCTTGATGTAGAATAGCCCCGGCTTTGTGCTCGTGCCGTCTTCGATGGGCATGGACTGAGTCAGGATGCGGTACGTGCCGGGCGTTAGGATATCTACCTGCGGCCCCTTCTGGCCGCCGGACGCAATGAACAGCTCGGCGTCCTGAAAGTTGCGGTGGCCTTCGATGGCTTTACCGAGCAGGCGGCCCGGGTCGAGCGGCGCGCCGTCGGCCGCTGTGATCACGCCGACCTTGCCCTGCGGGATGACAGTCGTCTTGCTCACCGAGACGCGGAAGAGGTACGGGTGAATCGGCCACAGGCCGGGCGGGAGTGTGCGGAGCTGAATGCCTTTCACGCCGCCCTGCTTGATGAAGGCAATCGGGTCCTGAAAATTGTTATGGGCGTTCTGCGCGCGGTCGGGGGCAAAGACGCGTCCGGGCGGCATCGGCTCGCCGTCGATGGCCTCGACAATGCCGAGTTCGTCCGCGCCGATCTCGATCAGCGGGACTTTGCGCACCACCCGCTCAAACGGGTACTTGATCAGATGCAGCCCGGGTTTGAGCACGTCGGCCTGAATCCCGACTTCACCTTCGGTGGCGACGACTCTTCCCGGCGGCATCTTCGCGCCGAAATAACGCCGCTCTTTAATCGCAATCTCACGCGCGCCGACGTTCACGAGTATGCGGCTCAAAATTACGAGCAGCACGACGAGCAGTATGACTGCGCCGAACAGGTAGGGGACGAAAGACGTCATGTCAGTGTTGTTCATAGGTAGGGTCCTCGACTTTCCAGAGAACATTTCAAAGGGTGAGTAAAATACGTTATATGGCTCGCGTCGCCGCCATCAATTCACGGCGACAGCTTGCGATCCTGCGTTTCAACAGAAAGCCCGCGCCCGATTTTCTCACTCCCGGCGACAGCAGCCAGAACTCGCCCTCCACCAGCGCACGCAGCTCATCCGCCGGGACGCGTTGTAAGCGCCCGCCGCGCCAGAATTGGAGGGCCGTTTCAACCGCGTTCTGATAGACCGCGGCATCGTCCATGAGCGCCGCGATGTGCAGCATCTTGGCGGTCGAGCTTTTATCGGGGGCTGCTTCCCACGTCTCTCTAAAAGCTTCGGCTAACTTCCTGTTAACCCGTAACTTGTCGCTCCGCGTGATATAGGACACGAGCGCGAACACGGCCTTGTCAGAGCCCAATGCGCGCTCAACCAGCGCGTCCAGAACCGCGTCGTACAGAGCCGTGTCGCCGCTCGCGTGCGCGTCTCGCAGGGTCTCCTTGTCTCCGGAAGCGGCGCGCGTCAGAAGAGCTGCTCGGTAGTCCGCAGCTTTAGCGCCTGTTTCGTGCTCGGCCGCGGGGAGTTCGCTCAAACCGTTATTGCCGAACAACGGGGCGGGGCGCGGTGGCGGTAGAACCCGTTCCGCGCCCGCGCCGGACGGCGTGCGCTGCCAAAAATAGATGGCGAAGGCGATGGCGGTTAATAGAAGAAAAGAGGTGATGAGAAGCGTAACCATTGGCGGCTTTAAACGCCCGGCGGGACCGTTTACTTCTTTGTCCCGCCTCCGGCGTGTTGCCTACAATACTATACGATGGCGCAGCATGGAATGTTTCTTCGCCCGAAGTGGGGGAATTGAAAGCCGGTTTCAAAATCCCTTTGCGAGCCCTGCGCCTTGGCGGGGCTTATTTATCTCGCAAAGGCTCTGGAGTTCGCGGAGAGATCAATTATCTTGCCACTAGGTGAGAGGCATTGGCATCACGCACAATCACTTTTTCGCCGCCTATTTTCCCGGGCAGTTGCGAGGCCCTCAAATTATTTGCCTGAAGGATGGCGTTAAAGAAAAGAGGGTAGGTCGCCAGTGATTGCCCGCGATATTGCGGGCGGAAGCCGAAAAGGTAGACGTGCCCGCGCCCCATCGTAACTTCCACGAGCGCCGCTTTGCCGCGAATGCGCTGGCCCCCGAGCAGCCAGCCGGAGAGCAGCGGATCGGCCCGCGTAGGATAACGCGCGATGATGCGAACACGCGCCGCTTCTTTTGCATCACTAATCTCAAAGACGGGCGAATTCTCTACCCACGCGATGGACTGCTCCGGCATGCCGCCGGCGATCGGGTGCGACGTGTCAAGCTCGGTACGCAGGATTGAGCCGGGCGCGTAGAACTCCGTCTGTTTGAGTCCTTTGGTGATGTCGCGCACCGGCAGCTTGAATTGTTCGATGGGGAGATCCGCCGCCCTGTTCAAGCAAATCAGCGTGCCGCCCTGCTCAACGAACTCCCGCAAACTCCGCACACCCTCCGCGCCGAGTCCGCCGGTTAGTTCCGGGGGCATTGTGCCGGGCTTGTAACCGTTCAGAATTATGCGTGCCGGTTGGTCCGGGATAATGATCGCGTCATACTTTTCACGTAAATCCCCTGCGCGCGCTTCGGCATCAAATAACGAAGTATAAACGGGTCTGCCTTTATCCAGTGTCTTCGCCGTCCACTGCTGATCGATCACCCACCGCGTCCAACCTTCGTCCATTGAAGGAACGTGCGATCTATAAATAGCGATGCGTTCGGGACGGCCCCCCCAGCCCTCACAGCCCCCGACGCCGCCGCCAAAATTCTTGTATGTAAAGGCCGCATGCATAGACCGGAACCCTACTCCCATCAACAGTGGTAAGGTGTGCGCTGTAACATCGTAAGGGGCGATAGGGTTGCCGGCTGAGTCTCGCAGGTCGGGGTAACGCTGGGCTTCCATGAGCACCCTGGCGAAGCTGTTGTATGGCTGTGCCATTCGCACTACTGCCGTTAAGCGAGGATATTTCACCCCGTTCACACTAAATGCAGAGGTTAAATCCACCTCCATTCCACCTAACCTAAAGATACGAAGGATATCGTTACTATGCTTAGAAGGGGGGATCACAAACGCAAACAACTCGCCCGGCTTTCGGGGGCGCACTGCTTCCTTTCCGATCTCATAAAACCTCTGGAGCCAGTGTTCACGATTCTGCGCGGCATGGTGTAGGAGGGCGAAGGCGGCAGTCGTCATATAGCTCGTGATGTCGCGCAGGTGCCATTCTCCGCCCTCCCACACGTCTGGAAAGTTGGGCGCCGGTTTGCGCGGGTCGTACCCTTCGCCCGGACGCAGGTCTGAGAAACGGACGGTGATGGGTGTGGCGAGGCGGGCGGATGCCGTTTCGGAGAGGATGCGCACGCCGCCGTGATAGTGTGAGTAGGCGCGCGAAGGCGTCCATGCGTCGTAGGTGGAGTCGGTCGTGATGCCTTTGAACCCGGCGGCGCGCATCTCGCTCATCATCGCGCGGCCAAGTTCCGTATAGCCTTCGACAACCTGCTTCGGCACATTCGGCTCGACGGGCCGCATGTACGGCGGCAGAAATAGGCGCGAGCCGTAAGCCCCCTGCTGGTGTATGTCGTGGACGATCTGCGGGTGCCAGACGTTGTGGATCTTACCGACCGCGATCTGCGTTTCGACCTGGGTGAAAGCGTACCAGTCGCGGTTGTCGTCGTGGCCGACGTACTTATGATAGAGCACGGGCGGATCGGTCCCCTCATAAGGTGTGCCGAGCGTCTTGTCATACCAGTTCTTCACGATGTCAACGCCATCCGGATTGAGCGCGGGCACGAGCAGTACAATACAGTTCTGTAGAATCTCACGCACCAGCGGTTCGTCCGACGACGCCAGGCGGTGCGCGATCAGCATGCTCGACAGGTATGAGCCGACTTCCGTCGAATGAATGCCGCACGTGATAAGCACGATGGTCTTGCCGCGGGCGATGAGTTGCGCCGACTGACGGTCGGAGTCCGCCCCGAGCGTCCGCGGGTCGGCGAGCCGGCGCTGAATCTCTTTGTACTCGTCCAGACGCGCCAGGTTCTCTGGCGCGCTGATCGTCGCCATCACGTAGGGCGCGTTCATTGTCGTCCGGCCCAGCTCCTCAAACTTCACACGATTACTCGCCGAGGCGAGTCTGCGGAAATACTCGACGACGCCGGCCCAGGTTGCCAGTTTCCGGTCATCGCCGGGGCGAAAGCCGAGCACCTCTTCCGGCGCAGGCACATGCCCGCCGGCCACCCGCGCCGGGCCCTGTCTTGCCGCACCGGGCTGTAGACCCGTTTGCGCCGGAGCGAGGGAAGAAGTAAGAACCAAGATATTGAGGAGTGTGAGCGCGAGTGTGCGTACACGCATTCGTGTTGAAGCTCCAAAAGTTTGCTGAAAGTAAAAGCGAAGCCGGAAAGACTATAGGGCGCATAGTGTAATGGAAATGGAAGCGGGAAGAAAGGCGGAAATCAAGGTGAAAGGAAAAAGGCAAAAGTCAGGCGGAAACCATTTTTTAATAAATTTTTTTGTGATCAGCATTTTCCCTTTTGCCTTCCTGAGTTGCTCTGCCGTGCGGGGCGCGTGTAAAGTAGGATTAGCCCGAAACCCCGCGCTCTTCCCGTTCTGAAAATTCTTTCGGAGGACATTTTCGATGTCGAGCCTTGATGTTACCGAGACCACCAATGAATACCCAGATATTGTCGGGGCAAAGCCCGAAAATCCACTCGCAGCTTCATTCCGCCCGTACATTCCGGCTTCGGTGCGGATGCGCGAGCTGACACCGCTGCCTTTAATCGTTGGGACAGTCCTCGGCATAATATTTGGCGCGTCCTCGCTCTACCTCGTGCTCAAAGTCGGGTTAACGGTGAGCGCTTCGATCCCCGTCGCCGTCATTTCGATCACGGTCTTTCGTCTACTATCAAAGGTCGGGTTGAGGGATGCGACGATCCTTGAAAACAACATCGTCCAGACCGCCGGCTCGGCGGGCGAATCGATCGCCTTCGGCCTCGGCGTCACGATGCCCGCGATAATGATCCTCGGATTCGATCTGGAGATCACGCGCGTGATGCTCGTGGCGGTGCTTGGCGGCTTGCTCGGCATTCTCATGATGATTCCGTTGCGCAGCGCGCTCATCGTTCAGCAGCACGGAATATTGAAGTACCCGGAAGGGACCGCCTGCGCCGAAGTCCTCAAAGCCGGCGCCTCCGCCGAATCAAGGGCGGCGGCGTCAAAAGACGCCAGGGCCAAGGCGGATGCGGTCGATTCGGATACGGCGACCGGCGCTAAAACCATCTTCTCCGGGTTCGGGATCGGCTTCATTTACCAGGTCTTGATGGGCGCTTTTAAAGGGTGGAAAGACACACCGGAAAAAGTCTTCGGTGCTCCTTTCAAGGCCGGTTCGATCTCGGCGGAAATCTCGCCCACCCTGCTGGGCGTGGGCTACATCATCGGCCCGCGCATCGCGTCTATTATGTGTGGCGGTGGCGTCCTGGCTTACCTCGTACTGATTCCGGCGATAAAGTTCTTCGGTGAAGGAGCCACGGGCGTTGTCGCGCCGGGGACCGTCCCGATCAGCGAAATGAGCCCGAATCAAATTCGCGGCGCCTACGTCCTCTATATCGGTGCCGGCGCCGTCGCGGCCGGTGGGATCATCAGCCTTTTCCGCTCGCTTCCCACGATCTGGCACGGCCTGAAGGGCGGGCTCGCGGACCTGAGAGGAGGCCAGGCGGCGAGTGCGAACGCGCCCCGTACGGACCAGGACCTCTCCATGAAGGTCGTGATCGGCGGATGCCTGGCCCTGATTGCCATGATCATGATCTTTCCGCAGTTGAATCTTCAGTGGAATCTGCTCGGGGCGCTCTTGATCGTCGCCTTCGGTTTTCTCTTCGTTACCGTCTCGTCGCGTCTAACCGGCGAGATCGGATCATCCTCTAATCCAATCTCAGGGATGACGGTCGCGACGCTGCTTCTGACCTGCCTGATCTTCTTGCTGGTGGGTTGGACCGGGCCGACATACTTTGTCACTGCGCTGTCAATCGGCGGGATCGTTTGCATCGCGGCTTCAAACGGCGGAACAACGTCACAGGACCTCAAGACGGGGTTTCTTGTCGGATCCACGCCAAAGTATCAACAGATCGCCATCCTCGCCGGCGCGCTGGCATCGGCCATTGTCCTTGGGCCGATTCTGCTCAAGCTGAACGATGCCTACACAGTTTATGTGCCGGCCACCACCTTCGTGCCGGTCACAAAGGATGCCGGCCAACTCGAATCGGGCGTTCCGGCTTCAGCGCTTCCGGCCAATACCGATAGCATTAAGCCCAATGAGCCCGGCAACTATCGTGTCCTCAAGAATGAGCCTAACAGTCAGACGCCGATGATTAAGGGGCTTGACCCCGGCGAATACCTGGTCAACGATGCGGGTAAGGTCGTTTACAAAGTCGAGCACAATTTCCCCGCCGGTCTTCATGCCGACGCGTCGCAATTAGGCGCACCCGAAAAGCTTCAGGGGCCGCAAGCCACCGCTGATAACAATTCGTACCGGGTCTGGCAAAAGCTCGACGCGGCGGGCGGGCCGGCCCAGCGATTTCTTGTGAATGATCAAGGTGTCGCCGTTTACCTCGTCGATCCCGGAATCAACGGGACGCATAAATTGCGGCCCGATGGGTCACTCGTTAACAAGTTCGATGCGCCGAAAGCGACGTTGATGTCCTATATCATCAAGGGTATCCTCAGTCGTAAATTGCCGTGGGCCTTAGTGCTGCTCGGCGTGATGATCGCGATTGTCCTGGAGATGAGCGGGATTCCGTCGCTGGCCTTCGCCGTAGGAGTCTACCTGCCCCTCTCATCTTCCAGCCCGATTCTCATCGGCGGGTTGATCCGCTGGCTGGTTGATCAATATCTTCGCCGGAAGTTTAGACACAAGAAGCTGACGGAAGAAGAGCTCACCGCCGAGGGCGATAAGAGTCCGGGCGTATTGATGGCCTCGGGCTATATCGCCGGGGGGGCGCTGGCCGGGATTGTGATCGCATTTATGGCCGGAGTCCCGCGCCTCGTCGAGATGAGCAAGGGCATCGAAGATTGGTCGACGGCTACAAATCCATTTTTCAATGGACCCAGCTCTGACCTCCTCTCGATGATCCCATTCACGGTGCTGGCGATCCTGCTTTATCTTGTCGGCCGTGACCTGCTTCTCGTCAGCCGGCCGAGGAGCGCGCGGGATTGACGAAAGCTCGCGCGCATCATCTCCGAACCCTGCGGTGGCGCCGAAGAAGAAGGGATGGACGGCGAATGCAGAACCATTTATTGGCTGGCACCGTCGCCATTCACCCTTTACCCGCCCCGCGTGTTTAACAGGCGGCAACGTTTTCCTCTTTTCAAGCCTCTATAAGTATGCGGTGCGTCTGTCTTGTGAACCCCCTCGGCCCGCCGCGCCAATTCTTCCTAAGGATAAGTCGCTTAATGCTCAAAGCCTCAACAGTTTACCGCTCGCGCGCTCTTGCCGTACTGGTCATTTCACTGATGTTGGTTGGGTGGAGAGCGAACGTCGCCGCCTCCTCTGCGCAAACCGCTCCCCGCACGCCGACGGAAACAGTGCGCGAATTCTACAAAGCCCTGCGCGAGAAACGCTTTCGCGAGGCCTTCGCGATGTCAATCTACAAACCGGCCGTTGATGGCTTGAGCGCAGAAGAATTCGAAGAGCTGCGCCCTGATTTTGAGAAGATGGCCGGGGCGGTGCCGGAAAACATCGAGTTCAACGGCGAGCAGACGAGCGGCGACACGGCCACGGTCTTTGTCAAGGTTCCCGGTGCGGATGCTGGAGAGCAGGCTGAACCCGTCACACTCCAACGCGTTGGCGGCGAGTGGATCGTCGGCGACAAAGCGAATCAGGAGATCGTCAGGAAGAGCGGCAAGGACTTCTTTTTCAACGCGCGCATCGACACGCATCACAACGAAGTCAATGACATGCTGAAGCGCATTAGTCTGGCCGAGCTTTTATACAACTCTCAGCACAACGGTCTATTCGCCGACCTGCCCACGCTCGTCAAGACCGGACTTCTGCCGAAGGATATCGAATCATCTGAGTCCACGGGCTACCATTTTCACCTCGCGCTCGCGCAGGACTCGAAAAGCTTTACCGCCGGGGCTGAGCCAGTACGTTACGGCCGCACGGGCCGCCTCTCCTTCTACATGGATAATAAGGCGGTAAGGAGCGCGGACAACGGTGGCAAGCCGTTGTCTTCTTCATCCGACAAGAAGTAGTAGGGTGGCCACCCTACCGGCCGGTTTCTTTCTATAATACCCGGCATCGCCAACCCTGAACCCTCCCTCCGGCGCAATTAAATATTGCGCCCGGACGTTTTTGCCCACTACAATGGTCAGACGGGCCAGGACACGCGTGCCCGTTTGCAGACGCGCCCCATTGGACGTCCTTGCGATTCCTTGAAGTTTTCGCACCCCTCCCTGATCCCGACGGCGCTTTGCGCGTGGAAGCGGCCTGCGAGGTAGATAGCGAAATGCCGGAATTGATGCGCTCTATCGCGGCGCGCTTACGGAGATTTGTGGGTGACCGCCGCCGCGCCAGGCGGTACAAGACACGTTTACTGGTCAATGTTTCCCTGCTGGCCGCAAAGACGGGCAATAGCGCCACGCGGCGCGTGCCTTCGCTCCAGGGCCATACGTGCGACATCAGCGCATCGGGCATCGCCCTCATCGTTCCTAGTATTCGGATCGGCGGGCATTACCTGACCGGTGAAGACCGCGTATTGCGACTCACGCTTGCCCTGCCTGCCGGCCCTACGGAGGTGCAGGTGGTTCCGGTGCGCTACGAGCGGCTTGAGGAAGAAGAGGAAGGCTATCTCATCGGCGCGCGTATTACCGAAATGAGCGACAACGACCGCGGCCGCTACGTGGCTTATCTCCGAACGCTCGGATTACGACCAGAGGAGAAGTGATGTGGGGTGGGTAATCGATTCAATGGCACAGCCGGGGTCTTGAATCACCGCCCTTTCACTCTTCGAAAGAGAGCCAGCCGAAGGCTTGAGGGACATGGAAATTGGGCTGCTCCGTGTAAGTCGGCTGCCATGCCAGATAGCCGCGTCGTTCGCCTGCGCCGACGCAGCGGAATAGGTTTACCCGCCAGCGCTCGCCCGCTTGTGGCCTGCGGCCGATTCCCTCCCACGGCACACGCATCGCAATCCTGACATGGTCCGCGGCGGTGCGGGCCGCCGTAGTCATCCCCGAATGAAACTGCCAGTTCGTTTCACGCCCGCCTTGAAGCCAGCGAATTTCCAGATCCAGCCACTCGCCGGTGGGCGCGGCTTCAAACTCGAAGTAGTGCTCGGGCGAGCTTGCATCCGGCGCTAGGAAAAGCTCGCACACGTCGCGATCCCATAGCCCCATCGCCTCGCGCTCAACCTGCGGGGCCGCGTTCACAACGAGCGGCTCGGCCTGACGACAGTTGAAGCGCACGTACAATGCTTCGTCAGACCAGGCAAGCTGCGCTTCAGCCCGGCGTCCGATGGGGGCCTCCTTACCTGACCAGTACCGCACCAGACGAACCGGCCGCACCCCGTCCCACCCCGCGTGGTCAGGATCGGCGGCATCCATCCCCGCGCTCGCGGGCCGCACCATGATTAAGTTCTCGGTTTCGGCTTCCAAGTTTCGGACCCGGCTTTCGATCGTTGGGTTTACAACCTCAAATGGCGAAATACGACTACGAGCCAGCTTTGGCAATGATCCTTTCGAGCGGTTGTTTTAAGTCCGCAGAGGGCCGACCTCTCAGTTGCGCGCGCCCGCCCCGCGCAGCTCCCGCAGGCATTCGGTGACGAGGCGCTCCGCCTCATCCTGATAAAAAACGCGCGCCTTAGTCTGTTTTGAAAAGGTCTGTAAGAGCCGGGAGGCTTGATCCGCTACGCCGCCCGTGCCGGTCAAGCAACCGATGACGCGGCCTTCATCGTGAGCAATCGTTAACTCGTTGAGCGAGCCGATCGAGCCGGAGATGAACAGGACGATGTCGCAGGAACGCACGAGCACGACGTTGCGGCCTTTCAGGCCGAAGCCCGTGTAGATAATCACATCGCAGGCATCTGTCGGGAGCCTGTACGCGGTGACATGTTCATCTTCACTGCTCGCGGGCGAAACGCCGATGTGTAATGCGCCTGCTTCGCGCGCCGACTTGCCGACAATATAAGGCAGCCCGGTCGTCGCGCCGGTCAGCAGCACAGCGCCGTGGGCGGCGATGCTGCGTCCGAGCGCCTCCGCGCTCGCGCGTAAATCGGCCGCCACGCCCTCGGGCAGCGTATCGTCGGCCGAGCCCATCACCCCAACTTTAATCTTCATGGCGAACCGAAATTAATGGAGACATGAGCGACGCCCGCCGGTAACGGCCGGCGCGCATCATTTTAGCGTGCCGCGTCGATGATCTCTTCATCCCTCGCCGGCCGGGCGATCTTCGCTTCCGGTTGCGGTCGCGCCTGAGAGATTTCGCCTGGTCGCTCGCCCCTGTCAGTATTCCACCACCGCCGGGTCGCAAACCAGATCATTCCGGGAAGTAGAAAGAAGAGGCCGATACCGGTGGTGACTGCCCGCGGCGAAATGTTGAAGCGATCTAGCAGTTCGCCCGTGGCATAGTTCGACGCGGCCATCGCGAGCGTGAGCAGCGCCATCTCGGCGGCGAAAACACGCCCGCGGAAGTTATCTTCAACCGTGCGTTGCAAGAGCACCGTCGAGAAGACCCACAAAATGCTGCCGCCCATGTGCGCGATGAGAAGCACGATAAGCGCCAACACAAAGTTGGTCGCGCGGCCGAAAGCCATGTAGAAGATACCACCGATAAGGAACGCCACCCCGATGGCCGTTTGCATGCTTTGCCGTGTCTCACCGGCGAAGCGGCGGGTGGCGACAGGCCCGATGGCCGTGCCGATTCCGCGCGCCGCATAGAGCACGCCGATGCCTGTGGCGGCGCGACCGCCGACCGGAAAAATCTTTTCGCCGAAGACGGCGAGCAGCGCGAGTATCCCGCCCCCCAATCCCCACGCCGGCTTGACCATCAGCAGCGCGAGCACGCGTGGGCGCTTTAACACATAACGCACCCCTTCCAGCGTGTCCGTCAACCCGAGCGCCCTGCCGACGGTGAATTTACTTTTGGCGCGCGCCGGGCGCCGGGGAAAATGCACGCCGGCGATGAGCGCCGCCGATGCGAGAAATGTCAGCGAGTCAATGATAAACGCGGCGTCCGTGCCGAACCAGCCCGTCACCACACCGCCGACCGCCGCGCCGAGGGTGAGCATCACAGACCACGTGACCGAAGAGATTGTATTCGCGGCGACGAGGTCACGCTCTGCGACGACGGATGGGACGGCGGCCGTGCGCGCCGGCTCGAAGAATGCCGAGAAGGCCAGTTGCAGGACCGTCAGCGCGTAAACGAGCCACAGTTGGTCCGGGCGGCGCACGAAGAGAAATCCGAGTACGACGACGGCCCGCAAGACGTCTGAAATGATCATGATCATCCGCCGGCAAAACCGATCCGCGATGACGCCCGACAACGGCCCGATGATGAAGCTCGGGAGAAAGCGCGCGACCAGCACAAGACCGACCGCGCGCCCCGACCCCGTCAAGTTGAGAGCAATGGTATAGACCGCGATGGTGTCAAACCAGTCGCCCATCTGGCTGATGACTTGGCCCAGCCATAGGTATCGGAAGCCACGATTACGTCGAAGCAATTCCACGTAGCCGGTGGGTGCGCGATGTTCTTCAGCTCCGCTCGTCATGTTGTCCAAAAGCACGCCCCGACGCGAAAGGTATTTAACGAGCAAGAGCCACGAGAGACCGCGTCACATCGATGTTTCCCATACCCGTCAGTGTTTGGTTGTCACCCGGGAAGGGTGCACTCTCGTATCAGGGATTGTCAAACGGAACGGGAAGCAGCGCCTCATGGAACTCCCGTAGACCTGAAGGGTATCCATACCTCTATCAAAGCGGGAAGAACGGGGTGGAACAATTCGACCAGATGGTTGATACACCCCATTACTTCGGTCAACTTATACAGAGCCATCATCCTGACCTGTCAGCTTGACCAGCCTTGGAGCGCCCCCCTCGCACGGAAAAGTAGCTCGGCGGCGTAAACACTGTCGGATCTAGGGTTACACGGACAACCAATCTTTAACCGCCAGTGGTACGGGGCTTGTTATCTGTACAAGTGCGGCTCGAGGCGCTCTTGCTTCACGGACTCACCGCACGGAGTCCGACAGCCGCGCATATTGAAAGCTATCGCGTCCCCGTGATGTTTACCGTGCGAGAAAGGAGGCGCAACCGATATCTCACCCCGAACAGGCGGGAGGGTGACACCCTGGCCCGCCACTTGCCCAGTCCTGCGCCGGAAGCGAATGCCCAGTTGCCCCTGGCTTTCGCTTCCGGCGAAGGGTTCTTGATAGTTAATTGGTCTGTGCGCCGGAAGTTTATGAATCGTCTGATTAAAGCTTTCACTAACAACCCCGGGGACGTCCGGCTCACCGATAGTTGATGGCTTGCGCGCTTCACCGATGCGTATAGCAAAAAAAGGAGAGTTGATGGGGCTGGATGATTCAGCCTCCGCGATGTTTTCGCCGAACGCGTAGGTGGGCCATAAATGATGAAGCTTGACGAAGGCAAGGCGACACGGACAGCCGCTCGGGCTCGTTATGATTGGAGAGCGCGGGTGAAATCTGTCATGTCAGATTACAACCGGGGCGCCAAAATCTATTGGTACCTGGTGGTTGCCGCAGCCGCTCTGATCTGCCTATGGGCCATCTGCCAGTGCCTGTTTTTCATGTCGGCGCAGTGGGCAGCGCTCTTCGCCCTGCTACTGCTCACGGTCGCCGCCAGCTCCTACCCGATCCGCATCCCGACCACGACCGCCAGCGTGACGGCCGGTGATACGTTTATCTTCTTAGGCGTGCTGCTGCTCGGCGTGCCGGCGGCGGTTTTGCTCAGCGCTGCCGATTCTCTCATCAGCGCAAAGCGCACGACAAAGCGCATGCCCACTTTGTTCGCGGCGTCCGCCATGATGGTCGCCACGACCCTGATTTCGGGGAGCGCCTTTTACGCCATGCTCGCCGCCTACCCTTCGGCCAAGCCTGCCCCGCTCGGGACGACGCCGCTGCCGCTCGATCACCTGCTCGTGCCGCTGGCGTTGATGACGATCCTGCAATTCCTTCTCAACGGCCTTTCCCTCGCCACAATGTATGCTTTGAGAAGCCGCCAGTCCTTCTGGAGATTCTGGCGCGAAGGTTACTTGTGGACTTCCTGGACCTTCGTCGCGGCGGCGATTGCGACGGCAATAATCTATGTGGCGCTCTCGAAGTTCGGGTTTCTCTATGTCCTGCTGAGCGTGCCGGTCCTCGCGGCGACATACGCCACCTACTGGGTTTACTTCGAGCGTGTTAACGAAATGACGCGGAAGGCTTCGGAGATAAGCCGCCTGCATCTGGCGACGGTCGAAGCGCTCGCCACGGCGATTGACGCGAAGGATCAAACAACACACTGCCACGTCCGGCGGGTGCAAATTTACGCCACCGGGATAGGAAAGCTCTACGGCCTCTCGGAAAATGAGATTGAGGCGCTCAAAGCCGGGGCCCTGCTGCACGATATTGGGAAACTGGCTGTGCCCGATCACATCCTAAACAAGCCCGGTCAACTTTCCGCCGCCGAGTTTGAGAAGATGAAGGTGCACACGACGGTCGGCGCGGAAATTTTAGAGCGCGTCGATTTCCCGTACCCGGTCGTCCCTGTTGTGCGCCATCATCACGAGCAGTGGGACGGGCAGGGTTATCCCGACGGGCTGAAGGGCGAGCACATCCCGATTACAGCGCGCATTATTTCGGTGGTCGATTGCTTCGACTCGGTGCGTGAAGACCGCCCTTACCGCCGGGGTATGACGCGTGCCGAAGCCATCGCGCTCCTGCAGCGCGGAGCCGGGTCACACTTTGACCCGAAGGTTGTTGACCTCTTCGTCGAGAATTTGTCGCGCTTCGAGGCCGAGATCGCTGCGCTCGGTCTCGAACAGCAAAATGCCACGGATGAAGGGCGCGAGACGCGTACGCTGTCCCTCCTGGACGTTGCGCAGGGCCGTGAACGCACTTCATCGCCCGCCTATGATCAGATCAAGAACGCGCACCGCGAGGTCTACTCTCTCTACGAGATCGCGCGCACTTTTGGCTCGTCGCTCGACATCGAAGACACGCTTTCAATCTTAGTTAATAAAGTCGGCCACATCGTGCCTTTCGATACGTGTGTCGTCTATCTTTTTGACGAGTTGAAGGCCTATGCGACGGCCGGACATGTGGCGGGAAAGAACGCGGAGGCGCTGCGCTCGAAATGCGTCGCGCCGGGCGAGGGCGTGACCGGATTCGCGCTCGCCAACCGCCAGCCCATTAACCGCCTTGATCCGAGCCTGGACTTCGCGGGTGTTCAGTTGGCCCCCGACAGCGAATACCGGGCCATGGCCGCGCTGCCGCTGGTTAAGGACGAGCGCCTGCTCGGCGCACTCTCGGTGTATTCAATGGTCTTAAATGAATACACGGATGATGACATGCGCCTGCTCGAAACGATCGCGCGACTCGCTTCGGACGCGCTCGCCAATGCGATGCAGCATGCGGAAGCCGAGTCCAACGCGCTGACCGACCCGCTCACCGGTCTTCCCAACGCGCGCTACATGTACCTGCGTTTCGACCAGGAAGCGGCGCGCGCCCGCCGTTCGGGCCGCCCGTTTCAAGTCATCATGCTTGATCTCGATAACTTCAAGCCGGTCAACGATACGTTCGGGCACCAGGTCGGCGATAAGATGTTGCGCGAGGTGGCGCGCCTTCTTCAAGGCCAATTGCGCGAGTACGATTTTCTGGCGCGCTACGCCGGCGACGAGTTCGTCGCCATCGTTCAGGACCTGCTGCCTGATCAGGTTGAAGAATTGCGCGAGCGTATTGAGAAAACGGTCTCGAAATTCTCGCTCCGGGTGCGCGCCGACCATTACGCAAGCGTCGGCATCAGCGTCGGAACCGCAACCTATGGCATTAATGGTGAGACCCTCGATCAGCTTTTGATCGCCGCCGACGAGGCCATGTACCGCGCCAAGTCGGCCCATAAGCAGCAGCACCCGCCCACCGGGGCGGCAAAAGTAGAACCGGTGAGTGATATTCCCACAGGCAAGCTTACCTCGACAGCAGTCAACTAAAGAAGGCAAAATTAAGAAGGACAAGGTGAGGCGAAAAACAGGTTTTAAATTTTGTCTTTGACCCTCACTTTTGCCTTTTACCTCCTACCTTTTGCCTTCTTTAGTTTGCCTTGACAAACCTCGCGGCATCGCTTTCAATTTCAAGAGGGTTGTGTGGCGCGCCCTCCAGTGTCGCGCGCCAGAACAGCCCGCCCACACCTACTCGGTTGCGCGTAAAGGGCCTTCTTCCCTAGATTTAGCCCGGCGCGCAATGTTTCGGGATCGAAAGCATGTCGGCTCCTTCCAGCACCATTGCTACCGGCGCGACGCTCCTTATTGTTGACGACGATGCAGGCGTGCGCAAAAACTTGCAGCGCATTTTTGAAGAGGCCGGCCACCGGACAATAGCTGTGGCCGATGCGCCCTCGGCCCTACGCTCGCTGCACAAAGAGCCTTGCGACCTCGTCATGCTCGATGTTGAGATACCGGGCGTCGGCGGACTCGCGTTGTGTCGCCTTCTACGCGCGCAATCCGCGACAAGGCAACTGCCCGTCGTTATCTTTTCGGCGAGCGATGACGAGAAGCGGAAGGTCGAAGCATTTGCCGCCGGGGCCGACGATTTTATCGTTAAACCTTCCAGCCCCCTCGAAATCCTTTCACGCGTCGGCGCGCACCTTGAATCGGCCAAGCGCGAATGGGCGTTGCTGGGGAGCAATCGCGAACTCCTGTTTTTAGCCGATTTAGGCCGCGGTCTGCTGCGGGCTCGCGAGCCCGAACAGGTGGTGCGCCGGGTGGCCGGCGCAACTTACGAAGGGACGGGCGCGACCCTTTGCGCGGCCATGCTGAATGTTAATGAGCGCGGCGCGGCGAGCTGTGTCTTTGATCGTGAAGGGAGCGCGGAAGGCGTTTCATTGCTTTACGCCGACCGGCTTAATGCCTGGCTGGCGTCTACGGCCCGCGCGACGGCGGCCCGCGTCGAGGATCAAGACCAGTTCTTCCTGCGCGACGAGGCGCACCGGCTTGAATACGTTGCGCCGTTGCGCTTCGAGGGGCGTACCCAGGGGGCGCTCATCGTCGGGTTCGACCGCCGCGAAGATTGCGGCGAGACGGAGAGCCGTTTAATTGACGCGGCGGCGCAACAGGCGGCACTCGCCGCACACATTGCCTCTCTTTATGAGGCGGCGCGCGAATCGTCCGCCTCACTGGCGAAAGAGGTTGAGCGGCGCACCGCCGAAGCCGAGGCGCAAAGGCGCTTCACCGAAGCCATTCTCGATAGCCTGCCGCTCTCAATTTACGCGGTGGACCGCAGCTATCGTGTCGTCGCGTGGAACCGGAACCGCGAGCTGGGTGGGCAGGGTATTCCGCGTGATATGGTGCTGGGGAAAAACATCTTTGATGTGTTAAAAAAGCAGAAGCGCAGTATCCTCGAGAGCGAATTCGGGCGCGCCTTCGAGACGGGTAACATCGAGCACATCAAGCAGGAGACCACGACGCTGAATGGTGAAACCCGCCATTGGCTCGTCAGCAAAATCCCGATGCGCGCCGAAGGCGGCGACCAAGTCTCTCATGTCATCACGGTTGGGGAAGACGTCACCGCGCGCGTGGAAGCGAACCGCGCGGTCGCGCGTGCCGAAAAACTCGCGGCCATCGGACGCCTTGCCGCGGGCGTCGTGCACGAGATCAATAATCCGCTGGCGACGATTTCCGCCTGCGCCGAAGCGCTCGAATCGCGCGTGCGCGGGGGCGCGTTTGACAGTTCGGCTGAAGTCGAGGATTTGCGTGAGTACCTGGCGTTGATTCGTAGTGAAGCTTTCCGCTGCAAGGCAATCACCAACGGGCTGCTTGATTTTAGCCGCGCGCGCGCCGGCCAGTACGTACCCGTTAATTTATCGGGTGTGATCCACTCGGCGGCGCGGCTCCTGGCCCATCAACGGCGGGGTGAAAAGATAGAGATTCGTATTGAAGCGGGCGAAGCGATTCACGTTTCCGGTGATGAGGGGCAATTGCAGCAGGCCGTCATCGCGCTGGCTACGAATGCGATTGACGCCATGCCGGGCGGGGGCCGCCTGACGCTTAGTGTGCGTAATGAGGACGGGCGTGCGCTCATCGAAGTGAGTGATACCGGAATAGGCATTCCGGATGAGAACTTAACAAAGATCTTCGACCCGTTTTTCACCACAAAAGAGATCGGAAGAGGCACGGGGCTTGGCCTCGCCGTCTGTTATGGTATTGTAACAGAGCACGGCGGGCGTCTTGACGTGCAATCAGCGGTCGGGGTCGGGACGACTTTTACGATTTCGTTGCCGGCCATGACTGCCCATAACGGAGACCAAACAGCTTGAGTGAGATGCAAAGCGCGCGACTCCTTGTCGCCGAAGATGAAGCCAACCTGCGCCTGGTGATCCAGCGAGAGCTCCAGCGCCTGGGTTACAGAGTTCAGGTTGCGCCCGACGGCGAAGCGGCGCTGCGGCGACTGGAAGAGGGCAACGTTGACGTGTTGCTCTGCGACATTAACATGCCGCGGATGGACGGGATGGAATTGCTGCGCCGCGTCCACGAGCGACCGAACCCGCCCGAAGTAATTATGCTGACGGGCCACGCCACGGTCGAGACGGCGATCGAGGCGATGAAGCTCGGCGCTTATGATTACCTCTCGAAGCCGTATCACATCACGGAGCTCGACGCGCTGGTCAAGCAGGCGGCCGAGAAGCGCCGCCTTCGTGTGGATAATCAGCGCCTGCGCGAGCAACTGGCCCGCCAATCGGCGATGCCGGAAATCATCGCGACCTCTGAAGCGATGCGCGAGGCGGTCAGGCTCGTCGAACGCGTCGCGCCCTCGGAGGCTTCAGTGCTGATTACGGGCGAGTCGGGGACGGGCAAGGAGCTGATCGCGCACGCCATCCACCGTTTATCTAACCGGGCGGACGCTTCGTTCATTGACCTCAACTGCGCCGCGTTTCAGGAGACGCTCCTCGAGAGCGAACTCTTCGGTTACGAGGCCGGCGCATTCTCGGGCGCCAAAGGGCGCAAGCTGGGCCTGATCGAGCTGGCCGATGGCGGCACACTCTTTCTTGACGAAGTGACGGAACTGCCGCCGCAACTTCAGGCCAAGCTCCTGCGCGCCATTGAGACGCGGACCTTTTTCCGCGTTGGCGGTGTGCGCAAAGTCGAGGTCAATGTGCGCATTGTCGCCGCGACCAATCGGAACCTTGAAGCGGTGGTGACTGAGGGCACGTTCCGCTCGGACCTCCTTTATCGCATTAACGGGTTCCAGATTGATCTGGCCCCCCTGCGCGATCGACCTGAAGACATTGAGCCGCTGGCACGCCACCTCTTAAAGCAGCTCGGCGGCGCGAATCCGCCCGAGCTCACGCCGGAGGCGCTTGATGTGCTGCGCGCTTACGGTTGGCCCGGAAACGTGCGCCAGTTGCGAAACTGTCTTGAGCGGGCCATTATCCTCGCCAACCAGGGCCGAATCACGCCCGACGACTTACCGCCTGAAGTCACGCGGCAGCCGGCCGGTTCCGGCCCGGCGTTTATCGCCTCTCAGAGTGGCGCGGCCAAAACCGCAGCCGACACCGCAACGCAGATTCCCCCGGCCCCCGCATCGCCCGCATCATTACGCGAAGTCGAGCGCCAGCAAATCCTCGCCGCGCTTGAGCAGACGGGTTGGCACCGCGGCAAGACCGCGGAAATCCTTGGCATATCCCCGTCCACTCTCTACCGCCGGCTGCGCGATTACAATCTGGATCGTCGTATTAAATAGGTCCGGTAAGAGGCCCTAGCAGTGCCGGAAAAAGATCGGCGCGGACGGGTGAGAGTCCGTCCGCGCCGATCTTTTTACAGACACTATCTGACAAGTTTCTATGCCTCACTCCGTGCCTTTGACCGGCGGCGGCGATAGTAGAGACCGGCGAGCCCGGTTCCGAGGAGCGCCATCGTGGTCGGCTCCGGCACCGGCGCCGGGCTATTCGCCGTCGTCATGCTGAACGTGATGCCGTTATTCCAGAAGTGGCAGTCCGGATCGATGCCGAACGCAATATCATGTCCGGCCGCGAAGTATGCGCTCAGGACATTTAATTGCTGGGCGGTAAAGGTGATCGTCCAGCGGGTCGCCTGCTCACCCGTCGTCTGGCATGGTGATGAGGATAGAGACCGGCGGCCGCGCTCAAGCAGCGCTGCCGGCGAAGGCGCGGCGATATTTCTCAGGAATGGGGATGGCGCGGCGCGAGTCAAGGTCCATCGCCACGTGAACGTGTGTGGCCCGGGAACAAATCTCACCATCTCTTACACGCCGAATATTGTATTCGAAGGTTGCCGAGCTTTGGCCCACTTGGGAGACGAAGACCTCCACGTCAGCCTCATCGCCGTAGACGAGCGGCGCGAAAAACTCTGCCCGCACGTTCACGGTGGGGAAGCCGACGCGTTCATCTGCCATCAATTTCTCGTAGCCGATCCCGCAGCGCGCGGCGAAGAACTCCTCCATCGCGACGTGCATGTAATGAAAAATACGCGGGTAATAGACCAGCCCCGCTGGATCTACGTCGCCGAACCGTACCTTGATACGTGTGGAGAAAGGCATGGAGGAAATGATGAATCAGTTCTGCATTCCGTACTCACAATTCGGCACTCTTTTTCAGTTGTTTCCGATCAATTTTGCCCCGGTCGTTTTTCGGTATGGAAGAGACAAACTCAACCCAGCGGGGGTATTTATAAAGCGCGATGTGAGACTTAACGAACTCTTTGATTGACTGCGCCAGATGGTCGCCGGGCGTATAGTCTTCGTGAAGCACGATAAACGCTTTCGGCTTGATGAGGCCGTCGCCGGCGTCGTGGCCGACCACGGCGCATTCGAGCACGGCTTCGTGGCGGAGCAGGCAGTTCTCGATCTCCGAGGGCGCGACGTACACGCCGGAGACTTTGAGCAACTCGTCCGTTCGGCCGTGGTACCAGTAATAACCCTCCGCATCCACATGAAACTGGTCGCCCGTCATACACCAATCGCCCGCGAAGGTCTCTTTGGATTTCTCGTGCGCGTTCCAGTAGCAGAGCGCCGCCGAGTCGCCCTTGATGCGCAGCGTGCCCATCTCGCCCGCCGGCACCTCGTTGCCTTGGGCATCAACAATCAACGCTTCGTAGCCTTCGACAACGCGGCCCAGGCTGCCGGGCCGAACGTCGCCCGGACGGTTCGTAATGTAAATATGAAACATCTCGGCCGAGCCGATGCCGTCCAGGATCTCGACCCCGAAAGTCTCCACCCAGCGCCTGTAAAGTTCCACGGGCAACGCTTCCCCAGCTGACAGGCACATGCGCAGGCCGGATAAATCTCGCTCTGCGGCGCCGCCCAGGCTGAGCATAGCGTTGATCATGGTTGGCACGCTCGTCAGGATGGTCGGATGAAAGCGCTCGATCACCTCGAACATCTTCTCCGGCGTCGAGCGCTCGGCAAAGAGCGCCGTCGCCCCGCCCACCGCGAAGGGGAAGAGAAGGTTGGTTCCCGTCGCGTACCCGAAGAAGAGCTTCGGTACGGAGACGGTGAGATCATTTTCGTTTACACCCAGCACGCGCTTGGCGTAGGCCTCCGTGTTGTACGGGAGGTCGTGATGCAGGTGCACAGCGCCCTTCGGGTGGCCCGTCGAGCCGGAGGTAAAAAGCCAGATCGCGGTGTCGTCGCGGTGTGTGTCAGCCGGCGTGACGTGGTCCGGCATTACTGAGGTCAACTGCTCGAATGATGAAAAATTACCGTGCTCACGCCCGACTACGATCACGTGGCGAAGGTGACGTGCGTCTTCGGCCGCTTCTTCGAACGCCCCGAGCATTGATTCGCTGATGACGGCCACACGGGCGCGCGTATAGTCCAGGTAATACCTGTAGTCGGCGGCGGGCAGAAGCGGGTTGACCATTGTGATGACCGCCCCGATCCGGCTGGCGCCGAACCATGTCCAGACAAACTCCGGGCAGTCCGGCAGCGCAATCAGCACGCGGTCTTCAATGTCAACTCCGAGCTCACGCAGCGCCGCGCCGGCACGATTCGACATGCGCGCCGCTTCGCCGTACGTGTACGTCTCGTCGTTGAAGTAGAGACATATCTTACGGTCGCGACCTTCCTCCACGTTGTGATAGAGGAAGTAATCTGCCATGTTGAACCTTTCGGGGAATCCGATCTTCATACTTAACGGGTGGTTACGCCCTCGGTCAGTACGTTGCGTCCGGTGATCTTTACGGCCGGTTTTCACGCCCGATCACGCATCGCCTTCTTGATGGCCTGTGAAGGGGCAGCCCCCCGCGCCATGCTTTGTGTCGAGGTAGGTGCGCGCCTCCCATAATTCAGGGAAGAACCGTTTATGAAGCGTGGTGCGCAAGTATCCGATGCCTTCCGACCCGCCCGTGCCGCGTTTTGCGCCGACCATCCGTTCGACCATTGTGATGTGGTGCAAGCGCCAGAGAGAAAAATACTCGTCGTGTTCGATGAGGCGTTCTGCCAGCTGAAACTCTTCGCCACGCTCCTCGAAGTGCGTGAGAACTTCAACCACCGCGCGCGTCCGCTTAGCGTACTGTTTCTGTTCTTCCTTACCGGGTGTCGCATCGTCGGCGGGCGCATCAAACCCGCGGCGCCTGAGCAGTGCGAAGAAAGCGTCTCTCAGCGTCGGCGCATTGTAACGCGCGGTGAGCCGCGGGTAGGCAAACTCGTCATCACGAAACTCGCGCAGGATCTGTTCATCTTTCAGGCCGGAAGAGAATTCGATCTCGCGAAACTGCATGGACTGAAAACCGCTCGCGGGGTTCAGTCCGTCGCGGAAACCGAGAAAGCTGATCGGCGTCATCATCTCCAGGATGTGAATCTGGTTGACCAGAATCTTTTCGATCTCGACAACGCGGTGGAGTATGTGCGCGGCGGCCGCGGCGCGGTCTTCATTCATCCGCTCGACGGCCGCATCGATCTCATGAAGAATCTGCTTGAACCAGAGCTCGTAAGTTTGATGGATGGTAATGAATAACAGCTCGTCGTGATGGGCCGGATCGGAGAGACACTCCTGCAGCTTAATCAGGTCTCCGACACGAAGATAATTATTGTAGGATAAAGGCTCAATCACGGCTAACCCTCTCTGCTGGCGGAAGTTGTCGTTTATTCAAGGGTTTAGAGGCGGCGGAATCCGCCACCTCTGTTACCTGAGCTACCCCATTTACCCCGCTCACCGTCAAAAGCCATCACCCCGTTATGAGTTGTGCCGCGAATTTAATTGACTCTGGCGTGGCGTGCAGATAAGGTTCTATACCTTGAATGCTCGTGTGGCCGGAGAGCTTCATAATAGTTTCGCGCGGCAGACCGCGTTCTGCAAGGCGAGAGATGCGCGCCTGACGGAATGAGTGCGCCGTAAATCCGCCCTTCTCTTCGCTTCCATATTTAAGCTTAGCTTTAAGCGCGGCCACCTTGGAGCGCAAATTCTGAGCATCTAACTGTTCCCGCAACAGAATGGATAAGGCCAACTCGTACTTATGGCAGATTCTAAATGGACAGTTAACCTCTCAACCAGTCGTGGCCTAGTCCTATCATCCCAAAACAGCCACAGCTTACAAGGACTATCTCTAAATCTATTTGAAGTTGAATTGAATAAAAATCAGCTAAATGTTTATGGCACAATCGAGCGCTGTCGCGCGTGCGCGTCCGAGTCGAGCATGCGATCTGTGGCATCAAGCGTGCGCGATGTGTCAAAGAGACATTGCGCAACCGGCGAAGGGAATGTTCAGATCGTTTCATGGAAGCAGCAACAGGTTGTCATAATCTGCGCGTGTGTTATCGCAAACGTGCCTTGCGCCGATGAGCGAAAAACCTTATTTCTAATAACGTCTATTTCAATCGGTGAATACTTTGTTCCATAATTTAACCAGGGTTTCAGGACCGCGTCATTGACGTTTGTGACGTCTACTGAAACTAAGCTGACCTGCCCGTTATTTTCTGATTCTTGAAGCTTATGAAGCGCTGCGGCAACGTGTATCATAGAGGCGCCGATGTGAGTGCCGATCTCTAAAACGGAACGGGGCTTGAAATGGCTTATCAGGTAATAGATTGCTCTTCTATCACCAGGGTTCACTCCTCCGGTCCCATCCGAGACTTCAAATATCTGAATTGTCCGCTTAGTTGTGTCCCATTCCCTTTCTGTCTTTTGAGAACCAAAAATCTCCTCCATTCTTACTTCACTAACGGGTAATAGGTTTTCAGTGTTGCACATCAGATTTGGAATACTCTGAAGCTCTTCGGCCTCGTGACCAATAAGAGTTTGAAGATCCCAACGCTCCCGGGAGGGATGGCGAACTTCTTGGGTTCTTCCAAACAATTTTGGCATTAGACGTCCGATCCATTTACGCATTCCTTTAACTTTATCCCTTAATACAGCACTTCGGCTATTTGAGGCGAGAACCCCGATGCAAGAGGAGTACGACTTCTGGCTGGGGATGATGAACGCCCTAGACCCAATTGCTTTAAAGGGATGATCCGTGTGTTCATCACCTCGGAGGAATACCGGAAGCGGTTCGGTCCTGCTGCGGCCTACACGAACGCTGACGGCGGCAGGGCGCGTTGACCCATATTGACTTCCAATAAAGATCGGGGCCACTGCGTGAACAGCGCCCTGTGGCGACTTCGCTACAAACAGTTTCCTTTCCCATTCTCCTGCGAATGCAACCACTCGGCGACCAACCCAAGCGCAGGTGCTCGCGCCTTTCGGCCTCAGTCATGGGGCGCTGGCATGTACGTCGGCCTGCGTAAACAGATTCGACCGGGATCACACTATGGGTTTGAGCGTGGGCTCCCGTGCAATGATGATGTAATATCAATGTAATGGAAACGCAACCACACGTGATCAGGTAATCACTATCTTAAGGAGCATCTCTTACTTGCTTAG
>CAYLJO010000060.1:0-28529 GCA_964383905.1 uncultured Blastocatellaceae bacterium | reverse complement strand
GACACATTCGGCCAAATATTCTGCGAGCGCGTTGTCTTCGCTGATCGCGGCACCGATGCGGCGCGTCCCATAATAGCGCAGCATCATCCAGATCTTCAGTGCGCGGAAACGGCGCGACAGCTCGATGCCGTAATCCCAGAAAGCAAACGACTCGGCGTCCGTCCGTTCGTGCACTCTTATGTAGTCGGCTTCGCTCGATGGGTTGAAAGCGGCCCGCGCCCGATCCTGATCGCGAAATAGAAGGCAGCCACAATCAAGCGGCGCGTAGAGCCACTTGTGCGGGTCGAGCGAGACGGAATCGGCGCGTTCGATCCCTTTAAAGAGAGGGCGCTTGCGGTCATCGAGCGCGCCCGGCGCGCCGTATGCGCCGTCAACGTGAAGCCACAACCCATGTTCTTCCGTCACCCGCGCAATTTCGTCGAGCGGATCGACCGCTCCGGTATTCACCGTGCCGGCGCTCGCGACAACGCAGAACGGGCGAAAGCCCTGGCGCGCATCGCTCTCCAGTCGCTCACGCAAATCACGCACGTCCAGGCGAAACCGCGCGTCCGGCTTGAAAAGGCGCACGTGGTCACGCCCCAATCCGAGCACGTCTGCTGCCTTCATAATCGAAAAATGGATCTGGTCCGACGCATAGACGGTCATCGGCCGGCCGGCGTTCCACAGGCCATGACGCGATGCTTGTTCCGGCGCCTTCGCCCGGTGGGCGATCAGTAGCGCATTCAAGTTTGCCATCGAGCCACCGCTCGTCAGCAGGCCGCGCGCGTCGTCCGCGTAGCCGACCAGCGATCCAAGCCAGCGCACGACCGTTTTCTCAATCTCCGTTGCGGCGGGGGCGGATCGCCATGAGGTAACGTTCTGATTGAGTGTGGACGCGAGGAGGTCCGCGTATGCGCCGACGGGTGTTGAAGGCGAAGCGACGTAGCCGAAAAAACGCGGGTGGCCGTTATGCCGGCTGGTTTTGATAATCGCCCTGCAATCTTCAATCAATTTTTCGATCGGTACGCCTTCGGCGGGAAGGCCGGCGGGCAAATTCTCTACAACGCCCGCCCCGGATATATCCGGGAAGACCGGGAGGTCTGAAATATGCGCGAAGTAATCCGAGACAAGCGCGGCCATTTGCGCCGAGAGCTCCCGCATCGCTTCTTCTGTAATATCCAGCGATGAAGGGCGGCGGGCCTGTTGCGCCTCGTGCTGTGTTTCGCAACCACCGCTCTGTTCCTGTAGGTTGCTCATTCGGAGTCCATTTCAAGCCCTTCTTTGCGAGCCCCAGCGCCTTTCCAAGAGATATTAAATTCCGGGCGCAATCGCGACGAGCAGCGTTAGGCGCGTGTCGCCGGTGTTCGTGACGCCATGATTTACACCGGCGGGCGCGACCACCAGTGTGCCCCCCTCAACCTCACGCTCTTCATCCCCGAGGGTGAAGCGCCCGCGCCCCTCGAGCACGAAGTAGAATTTGTCTGCCCCTTCATGCGCGTGCGTGCGCTGCGTTTGGTTCGGCTCCAGACAGTTCAGCCCCACCATAACATGTGCGCCATGCCAGAGCGTCTTTTTGTAGAATTTCTCGGCTCGTGCGCCCGCGTGCTCACGCCAATCCAGAAAAAGATCCATGAGAATGCTCCCCGCGCGAATTTACGTTTGCGTTGTCCGCACCCAAAACTAACATACCCGCGCCGGTTCGCCGAAACGCCCCGGCGGCGACAGGCCCGCCTGTGTGTTAAACTGCCTGGCGCAGATTCCGAAGGGGTTGAGGGAGCGTTTATGCCTATTGCTGGCTATGCCACACTGAATGGCACAACGCGCTATATTGAGCGCTTCAAAGGTAAGGCTGCCGGAAACCATTTTCGACTCGAACAAAACCTCTGGCTATCGTCCATCGGCATCGGCACATATCTCGGCAAGTGGGATAAGGCGACCGATGAGCGGTACGCGCAAGCGATCGTGCGCGCCGTCGAGCTCGGTGTGAATGTGATAGACACGGCGGCCAACTATCGCTTCCAGCGAAGCGAGCGGTCGGTCGGCGAGTCGCTCCGGCGACTGGAGGAGGGTGGACGTGCCGGGCGCGACGAAGTGATCGTCTGCACAAAAGGGGGCTACCTGCCCTTCGACGGCGAGCCGCCGGGGGATGTGCGTCGTTACGTCGAAGAGACATTCGTGCGGACGGGAATTATTAAGCTCTCAGACGTCGTGGGCGGCAGCCACTGCATGACGCCCGCTTATTTGCAGAGCCAGATCGACCAGTCGCTTCGCAACATGGGCATCTCGTGCGTCGATGTTTACTATATACACAACCCCGAGTCACAGCTTTCGGCGGTGTCGCGTGCGGAGTTCGAGACGCGCCTGCGCGCCGCATTCGGGCTGCTCGAACACAACATTGCGGAGGGTAAGATAAAGATGTACGGGGCGGCGACGTGGAACGGTTTTCGCGTCGAGAGAGACGCGCGTGAATACCATTCGCTCGAACGCATGGTGCAGCTTGCGCGCGAGGTCGGTGGCGAATCACACGGGTTTTGTTTCATTCAGCTCCCTTTTAACCTCGCCATGCCTGAAGCCCTCGTGATGAACAATCAGACGTTAGAGGGCGAAAACGTCTCGGTGCTGGAAGCGGCAAGCGGTCTGGGCGTGACCGTCGTCGCGAGCGCCTCGATTTTACAGGGCAAGGTCGCCCACGGACTGCCTGACGCGATACGCGAGCCGCTGGGATCGCTCGCCACGGACGCGCAAACCAGTATTCAGTTCGTCCGTTCCACGCCCGGCATCACCACCGCCCTGATAGGCATGAGCCGGCTCCCACACATCGAAGAAAATTTACAGCTCGTGCGCGTTGCGCCGGCCCTGCCCGATGACTTCCAGCAACTGTTCGGGGAGGAGGAAAACGATGACTGAGCGCGGGCGCGGCGCTCCCCCGGCGGAGGAGGCCTCCGGCTCGGGTTTGAATCATACCCTTGCTTAAATATCAGGAGGCGCATCGTGGCACAACGTGACATGAAATCCTTCGCCTAATTCTGGCCGCACTACGTCGCCGAGCATCGCCGGCCCGCCACACGTGCGCTGCATGCGGCCGGTACGATTGCGGGACTCGCCTGCGCCGCCACGTTTCTTGCGGACGGCAGGTGGCGGCTTCTCCCTCTCGCCCTCATCCCCGGATACGCTGCCGCCTGGGCCGGCCATTTCTTTATCAAGCGAAACAGGCCCGCGACATTCCGGCACCCCGTCTGGTCTTTCCTGGCCGATTATAAGATGGTCGGGCTGATGCTTGCGGGCAGAATGGGAGAAGAGGTCAAGCGCGTAGCTGCTGCGGAGAAGGCTTGAGGGTCCGGCAATTTGATCCGGCGCGAGAAATTCATAGCTCATGCCTTCCCCTGAGGCGGGACAACTCCGATCCTCATATAAAGGGGCCATCTCACCCTCTTCTCTTCTTCCGGCGACCCCCATAACGTGAGCAGCTCATCCGCAACTTTTGCTACCGGATCAATTCCACGCGCCGCAATGAATCTTTGTGTTGCCGACCAGCTACGCAGGTAGCCCAGCAGGTCAGATAAAGACCACATTGCCTCGATCCGAAAGCGGGGTGCGTCCAGCTCTGTGAAGGGGAAGGCTATCGTGCGGTAGCCGTCCTCAACCAACTGTCGCTCCGGGGGCCAGTAAGGGCCGACAATGTCTCCGTAATATTCTTTGAACTTTTGGTCTATCGCCGGGGAGATCTCCAGCAGATCATAGCACCAGGCGGCCAGCACACCGCCCGGCTTGAGCACGCGCCTTACTTCCTGGTAGAAAGCATCAAGGTTGAACCAGTGGAGTGCCTGGGACACCGTCACCAGATCGATCGAATGAGATTCGACCCCTGTTTTTTCGGCCGTCGCGACCCGGTAAATGATCTTCTCGTGCGGGGTGGCGTTGCCGATCTGCGCCGCGCTCCCGTCGGTCGCGATGACCTGTTCGAAGAAGGGGGCGAGACCAATCGCCGCCTGTCCGTTACCGGTCGCGCAGTCCCACGCCCTTTCATGGTGAGCGGCTACAGAAGCAAGATACTCAAAGAGCGCCCCCGGATAGCGTGGTCGGTACCTGGCATAATCCGTCGATTGGGTTGAAAAGTAGTCTTTGAAGCTCATCCTGAGTCGCGGTCGCCGCCGCCCTGTTCATGCCCGGCGGTGTACTGCTGGAGCTTGCGGTAGAGGGTTTTACGGCCGATGCCGAGGGCGCGCGCCGCACGCGTCTTGTCACCGGCGGTGTAATCCAGGGTGGCTTGAATGGCCTGTCTCTCAATCTCGTCGATGGAAGAAGGCACGTTGATTTCGAGTGTGATCGTGCGTCCTTCGTTGGCCGCCCGTGCGCGCTCGCCGCGAATGCGCGAATGTTCTTCGAGCACGCTCCGGCTCACCGCCTCCGGTAGATCGGCCAGTTCGATCTGGCGACCAGAGGCGATAATAACGGCTCGTTCGATAGTATTCTCGAGCTCGCGCACGTTCCCGGGCCACTCGTAGCTCATGAGCGCCTGCAAGGCATCTTTTGAGATGCCCGAGATAAAGCGCCCGGTCTTCTGTTTATAGTGCTCCAGGAAATGTATGACCAGCGGGTGAATATCCTCGGGGCGCTCGCGCAATGGTGGGAGCCAGATCGGAAAGACCGACAGACGATAAAAGAGGTCACGCCGGAACGTTCCAAGCTCCACCGCCCGCGCCAGGTCAACATTTGATGCGGCGATGACGCGGGCATCCGTCTTTAAGAGTTCGCTCCCGCCGACGCGCGTAAACTCGCCGTCCTGCAAGACGCGCAGGAGGCGCACCTGCGCCGATAAGCTCATCTCGCCGATCTCATCCAGGAAGAGGGTGCCGCCGTTTGCTTCTTCGAAGCGACCGCGGCGCAGGGCGCGCGCATCCGTAAAGGCGCCTTTTTCATGGCCGAACAGTTCAGACTCGAGCAGCGTTTCGGGGATCGCGCCGCAGTTGAGCTTGATGTACGGCTGATCCTCGCGACCCGAGTTGTAATGAATCAAGTTGGCGAGAAGCTCCTTGCCGGTGCCGGACTCGCCCTGGATGAGCACGGAGGTCTGCGTGTCGGCGACGCTGAGCGCGAGCTGGATGGCGCGGCGGATGACCGGGGCCTGGCCGATAATACGATTTTCTCCGTGGCGTTCGTGCAGGGCACTCCGCAGGCGCATCACCTCCGCCGAAAGCTGGTCTCGTTCGAGCGCGGTGCCGATTTGGTCTGCGATACCTTCGACGAGCGCGACCTCATGATCTTTGAACCCTTCCCGCTCCGTGCTCCAGACCAGCCCTAAGAGTCCGAAGGTCTGCCCGGCGACTCGCACAGGCGCCACCAACGCGGCCCGCCCGCCGAGCGTGGCGTTGAAGATGAGGCGAAGCGGGAAAGGAAGTTCCGAATCTAACAGGCGGAGGGTTCTCCCTTCCGCCAGCAGCTCAACCATCGCCGGATATTCCGTGATATCCATCGACTGTCCGTGCGCATCTATCAAACCACGCACGGAGTCGGTCGCGGCGCGGGGGGCGGCTTTGAAGGCGGCAAGGCTGATCCGCCCACCCGTCGGATCCAGTACGCCGAGGGCGCAATAATCCGCGCCGACCAGCGCGATGGCGCGTTCGAGCACGAGCGACGTAACCTCGCCGAAATCCGAGCGCGCGTTAAGGGCGTCGGCAATCTCGAGCAACGCCTTCGTCGTCTCCGCTTCCCGCTGCACGTCCGTGTAGAGCCGCGTGTACTGGTAGCCGACGGCGATCTGCCGCGCGATGGACTGTAGAAAAGAGACTTCGTCGTCGAGCCACGTGCGCGGCGCGCGTGTGTTGTGCAAGCCGACGAGGCCGAGCACGTCACCGTTCTTCAAAACGACCGGCACAACCAGCAGCGAGCGCGTCCCGAGACTGGCCGCGAGAAAGCGCACCTTATGATCAAGACCCGGCGCGGAGGTGTCGTCCAAGCGGATCGGCTTCGTGATGTCGACGCGCTCGGCGAGTTGTGTGATATCGAGCGGAATCACCACGCCTTCGCTGGAAGGTATGTCCTCAGACGCGCGCCATTCATGGCTGATCCGCAGCTCGCCCTTCGGCGCCAGTTGAATCATATCGCAGCGGTCCGCGTTCATCATCCGGCCGAGTTCGGAGACGGTGGCGCGCAAAAATCTGTCCAGGTCGATGGCCGCCGGGAGGTCAACCGCGAGGCGATCAATGATCGCTTCACGCGCCTCGTGAATCTTGATCTTACGTTCGAGGGAGAGCGATTGCGCAGTGGTCGACATGTTTAGCAAAGAGATCCAATCATGTGAGACGCGGGCTCATGCGCGCGGCGCGCGAGACCCCGCCGAACACCCAACACCTCGTGTTCAATAGACGCGAATCATAAACGAACCGCGCGCCAGGTTGCAAAGCAAGGGCGCGCGGTTTTTGTGTTTAGACCGGAAAACTGGGGCCGAACTTTAGACGATTACTGCCGGAGTTGTGCGACCTCCGGGAGAAGATGAAACTCGTTGAGAGCCTCCTCAGGCGTCAACACCGGATGAAATGTCTTGCCGTAGCGGGCAGTAATAATGCGCACGTAGTTCTGCGTTTCGTTGAAAGGTGGGACGCCTGAGAATTTGTCAACCGCGCCTTCACCCGCGTTGTAACCTGCGAGCGCCAACTCGACATTGCCGTTGAATCTCTTCAGGAGCCAGCGCAGATAATGCGTCCCGGCTTCGACGTTGGCGGCTTCATCCGCCACATTGTCGCAATGAAAGCGGCGCGCCGTTGCGGGCATCAACTGCATCAACCCCTCCGCGCCGGCGTGCGATTTAGCAGCCGGATTGTATTTAGACTCGCGCCAGATGACGGCGTGGATGAAGCGCGGATCAACGCCGTAACGTTCGCCTGCGTGCAGTATGATGAGGTCCAAATCGTGATCCCCGGAGGTCGGAATGTCCGACGGAATGAAATCTTCCTGCCGGGAATCGCTCACGTCAGAACTTGCCTGGGCCGTCGGCGCAAAAACGTGACCGAAGAAAATACCTGTTAGATTGCTAAAAAGAAAGAGAGAGATAATAGCAAAGGGGGCAAATTTAAAAGAGCGAATAAAGGGAACCCGTCGAGTCAGCTGCATCTGATCCGTTCTCCATGTGAGCGATGGCCGGGGGGCCATCAAGGGCGACCGTTCTGCTTTCGCAGAACTTCCGGGGGGCTGCGCATGGCGGATTCGACTTACGAGGCTTACAAAGAGCAGTTCATCGAAACCGTGAGATAAGATGGAAAAAGTGTGTTGTCGGTTGCTTATGACGAACTAAATTTATGCAGCTAAGTCCTTTTTTTGTACGTATTTAATCCGTCCGGCCTTAAGTTTTGTAGGCGCAAAGGTTGGGGCCACAATCGTTCATCATGAGCGATGTTTAAACGCCCTTCGAGGCCATGTAGCGTATTGAATGATTACAAAAAGGCCATAACTTAAATAAAATATTTACCGAGGCTACGACGCGCCACAAACAATTTTGCGGCTTGCGCATCTAAATATACGACGCGGTTGCGGGCGGCGCGATCACTTCGTATAATTTGCTCGCGTGAAATTTTTCAGAGACATTCGGAGACAAAGACCGCATGCCCATCTACGAGTATGAATGCCGGAAGTGCAACGCGCATGTTGAAATCCTGCAGAAGATAACGGACAAACCCCTGACAAAATGTCGTAAGTGCGGCGGCCGCCTGGAAAAACAGTGGTCGCCGACAAGCTTTCAATTCAAGGGGTCGGGCTGGTACGTGACCGATTATGCCGGCAAAAAGGGGGATGCCGGAGAAGAGAAGAAGGGCTCGGCGAAAGAGACTTCCGGGGCGGCAAGCGACAAGGCGGCGGCAAAAGAAACACCTGCCGCTAAGAAGACCGAGACGGCAAAACCTGTTTCGTCAAGCGACGCCGCGAGCAGTGACTGACGCATTTACTTTATCGCCTATCGGCACTATGCGCGCGCCTCACTCAATAGAAAAGGCAAAAGTTCCGGGAAGCCAGAATTTAATTAAATGGGGCTGCCGCCTTACTTTTGCCCTTTTACTTTTACCTTTTACCTTTTGTTTAATTACGCCTGGACAGGCCGGCCGGCATCCGGGGGCTGCCAAAGAGACCGCCAAACTGCTCAGTATCACCGCCAAGCGCGAGGACAATAGGAACGATCCGATCACGATCAAACAGATCGCGCTCTACGATAATGGAATTGAGCAAAGCATCAGGAATTTCTCGCCCGATCCTTCCCCGTCGCGAATCGTCTTACTCGTTGATAATTCGCTCACCATCCGGGCCGACGTGCAGAAATTGGAGACGGCCGCGCGCGAGTTCGCTTACGAGATTTATGAAGGCGACAAGCTGCTCATTGTCGGTTACGACGAGCAAGCCGAAATTGTCGCCGACTGGACTGACGACGCGAAGAAGATCGAGGCTTCGCTCAAGAGCTTTCGCAAGAAGGGACAGCCGCATCTGTTCGACGCCTTGAAAGCCGTCTCGGATCAGGCCCTCCGCCCGCTCTCTGCCGGCGCCCAGAAGCGTGTTGTTGTTGTCATCAGCGACGGGCTGGATCGCGGAAGCAAGACGAGCTTCAACGAACTACTTTCCGACCTGCAATCGCAAGACATTACGGTCTATGCCATCCAGGCGCCTGACCGTACGGGCGGAGCCCTGCGCCGCGACCAGCCAAAACCGACGCAGGTTATTGACAGGCTGGCAGAGGGCACGGGGGGCCGCATCTTTCCGATCAATGAGCCGCGCGAAGCGGCGAAAGCTATCTGCGACGAGCTGCGTAAGAATCGCTACGTGCTCTCATACGTGCCTACCAATGTCTCCTACGAAGAAGCGCGCCGCGTGCTCGTCGTCGCCGAGCCCGGCATCAACGTTCGCTTCAAAACATTTCAGCCGCCGCAATAGAAGTGTTGGGTTACAAGTTTTAATCCAACACCCGTCGCCTTATTGATCATTCCTCACTGCTTCTGTCGCGAGTAAATGTAGAGCATGACGGCGATAATAACCAGCAGCACCGTCTCCCAGAATGCGAAGACCCCCGCTTCAAAGACGCCCGCCTCGTCATGCGCGTCCATGTAGACAACAAATGTTCCGAGGGCGAGCCCCGTCACCAGCCAGATTGTTTGGCGCTTAGCATCCCACACAGAGTGCCAATCCTTTAGTCTACTGCCGGGCGGCAGAACAGCAATAATTTACCAGTACCCCGAAATTTTCAAGTCGCCTTTGGTGTGCCGGTGATGAGCAAAACTCGAATCGTTGCCAGTGCTCACCCGATGCGCCGGCAGCTTCTCTTCCCCAGGCGTAATCATGGCTCTACTTATCCTTGAAAGGTAGATTTGATACCTGATAATGTACGGTAGCGTACAGAAAAATATCTGATGTTGCGGTACAATAAGCGCTTTAAAATTCTGCCCTTATTTAGAACTCTTCCTCCCACGAGCTTGCCCCCGAAGTAACACGATACTCTTCATTCTGTTATGAACGAGCTATTCCGAATGTTTGCCAGCAAATCGGCCAAAGCTGTTGGCTCGTCCTGGGCATTCATCATCGCAACTGCGACGATTATCATCTGGGCCGCGACCGGGCCGCTCTACCATTACTCTGACACCTGGCACTTAGTCATCAATGACTGGACTAATATCGTCACTTTCCTGATGGTGTTCCTCATCCAGAACACATAGAACCGTGATGCCAAAGCGCTTCACCTTAAGCTTGACGAGCTGATTAAAGCCACCAAGGGCGCACGTAACAGCATGATCGATCTGGAGAAACTCTCGGATGAGGAGTTGACTCGGCTGGAGGCAGAGTACAAGCGCTTATACGCGCGACATGGCAACGAAAACGGCCGTGAGGCGGGCCGGCATGAATTAAAGGGGCAGGAGTCTACGGGCAAGAAGAAGTTATAGACTTAGAGCCGAGGAGCAGAGAGAGATGGCCGAATTGAAGGATAAGGTCAAAACGGCGCTGGACGAGGGCCGCATCCTCATACTCGGCGCGAATATTCTTCTAGGGTTTCAGTATCGTGCGTTCCTGGAAAAGGGTTTTGACCAACTGCCTCTTTCTTCGCAATACCTCAAAATGGGTGGACTCGGTCTCATGCTGCTCGCGATCGCCCTGCTGATGTCGCCGGGCGCGTATCACCGCATCGTCGAGGAAGGCGAAGACACCGAAGACGTCCACCGTTTCACGACCAGAGTATTGGATCTAGCACTGTTGCCTTTTGCGCTCGGACTCGGCATTGACTTCTACATTGCCACAGAGAAGCTGATGGGTCGCATCCCGGGAGTGACTGCGGGCGTCGCGGCGATCCTCGTCGCGCTCTTTTTCTGGTACGGGCTGGAAATGATGAGGAAGAGTGAGCGTGAGCCTGAGATAAAGGAGAGACAGGCGATGGAAGATGAAAAGGAAGAGTCAAAATCTGGCGGGACAAAGGTGAAAGATAAGATCCAACAAGTGCTGACCGAAAGTAGGATGGTGCTGCCCGGCGCCCAGGCGTTACTGGGCTTTCAATTCGCCGGCATGCTCGTTGAAGGCTTTGAGAAGTTACCGGCCTCGTCAAAGTATGTGCATCTGGCGAGCCTCACCTTTGTTACTTTAAGCGTCATATTCCTCATGACGCCTGCCGCGTATCATCGGATCGTGGAAAAGGGTGAGGAGACGGAGCACTTTCATCGCTTTGCCAGCCGGATGTTGCTCGTCGCGATGGTCCCGCTGGCCCTGGGGATTTGCGGCGATTTTTTTGTCGTGGTTCGCAAGGTGACAGAATCTTCACCCTTCGCCATAACGTTAGCGGCCACCATGCTCGTCTTCTTCTACGGCCTGTGGTTTGGATTCACCTTCTACCGCAGGAATCAACACAACCCGTCCGGGCGGTGGGCCATAGATTATGGCAAGGGTCAAACGGGCGATTGAATGGGTAGGGCCAATTAGCGTCATCAGGGTTTGAGCCCGAGCCGCAGAGAGATGTACAATCGCGTTGAGCCTTTTCGCTGAATGTAACTTTTACTCCTCGCCTCACAGCATATGAAGGAACTTAGAGAGCAAGGTATCTACACACTGCCTGACGGTAACGTCTATGTGGCGCGCAGTGCCGGTCATGGCAGGTATTTCCTCTACCCTTGCAACGATGACGCATCTCATCCGCCCCGTTTTCTTATCACCAGTGCGGGACGAATACAACCTTGGATGACGGATGAATGGGTGGTCGAAGACCTGGTGGACACGGGAAAAAGTTACGACTTTTCCCAAGGCTTTGAGTGTTCAGACTGAGCCCCTCTGTGACCAAAAGAGGACACCATCCGGGGAGGCCGTCATGGCCCGCCCTTTTTTATGCTCAAGCCGCGATTCATATCAAGGATGCCAGCTTGTTTAAGCGTTCGGCAGCCAGTAACAATGTTTCGTCCTTCTTGCAGAAACAGAAACGCACCTGTTGCGCGCCGCGCTCCGGGCGACTGTAAAAGCTGGAGCCGGGCACGCACGCAACGCCGACCTCGCGTATCAGGTGGCGCGTAAATTCGACATCCGATTTGAAGCCGAAGCGGCTAATGTCCGTCATGACGTAGTAAGCGCCGTCGGGAGTGAAGGTGTCAAAGCCCGATTTCCGGAGGGCGGGCAGAAGAAGGTCGCGTCGCGCCCGATAATCGGCCTGAAGCCCTTCGTAGTAGTCTGGCGGAAGGGAGAGCGCGTAAGCGCCCGCCGCCTGCAGCGGGGCGGCAGCGCCGACGGTGAGAAAGTCGTGAACCTTGCGTATCGCGCCGGTGATCTGGGGTGGGGCGATGCAGTAGCCGACGCGCCAGCCCGTCACCGAATACGTCTTAGACATCGAGTTGACGACGACAGTGCGCTCGCGCATACCTTCGAATTGGGCCATCGAGATGTGTTCCACGTCTCTCGCTTCGCCCGGGTAAATGATGTGCTCGTAGATTTCATCGGTGAAGCACAGCGCGTCATGCTCCTGGCAGAGCGCGGCGATGAATTCGAGCTCGCCGCGCGTGAAGACTTTGCCCGTCGGGTTATTCGGGTTGCAGATGATGATCGCCTTCGTCTTCCGGTTGAAAGCGGCCCGCAACTCTTCGCGATCAAAACTCCAGTCGGGCGCGCGAAGTGGAACATAGTGAGGACGCGCGTCGGACAGGATGGCGTCGGGCGCGTAGTTCTCATAAAACGGCTCGAAGACGATAACTTCCTCGCCGGGATCAACCGTCGCCATCATCGCCGCAATCATGCCTTCGGTGGAGCCGCACGTGACCGTGATCTCCGTCTCGGGATCGACCTCCAGTCCGAGATACCATTTCGTCTTGCGCGCAATCGCCTCGCGGAAATCGCGCGCTCCCCAGGTGATCGCATATTGATTGATATCGTCGGCGATGGCCCGCATCGCCACGCGCTTGATCTCTTCGGGCGCGGCGAAGTCAGGAAAACCTTGCGAAAGATTGACGGCCCCATGCTTGAGCGCTTCGCGCGTCATCTCACGGATCACCGACTCGGTAAAAAGAGTCGCCTTGTGCGAGACGTAACGCAGGGAAGGGACAGTTGATGTCATGCGCTTTGGCCCTCATCTGAATTTAGGAAATTTTAAGGCGAACAGAGTATGATGCTCTCACAGTAGCCGCGGGGATGGCAAATAGCAATGTCTTGCAAGAGAGTTCCCCCCAAGTAAGCTATTACCAATAGCCCCCATTACAACCGCTGGCAATTGTTTTAAATGTACTTTGCTTATAAACTTTTGACAGAATCTCACGTACTTGCAGGGTCTAACACTATGGCAAAAGAGAGAGCATCAAAATGTATAGAACCATTTAAGAGACTGGAATGCCCGGCATGTAATAATAAGGATCGCTTTATAGAGATAATGGAGTACGAGTCACACTTAGTAGATGGTAATCTAAACTACCTACGGCTCCTCGTCGGCATACCGAATCGCTACGAATGCTACAACTGCGGTGAAATCCTCAAATTTAACCCTTATACGAATGAACGCGCCTCTTATAGTTGAAGATTTAATTGTCTTACTACAACGACGATATGGAAAGGCGGTAGCGTTTGGCCGCAGCAGACTGTTAAAATTTGGGTCAAACCTAGCCTGCTCGATAAACTATTCAAAGTTGCTTGGTGGCCACAAATACTTCTTTGGTCTATCACGAGAAGTTGTAGAACCTAATTTCTCATATCCAGAAACGGATCTCGGCGATTACGTGCTGCTCGTATGTGGTTCGGTAGATAACATTCTTGTTCTACCGCGCTCTCTCGTCATTGAATGGATGCAGGGAGTAACGACTCGTCGAATCGCCATTTTCTATGAGAATGGTGCCTACATATTACAAACGACGAAATATCCAAAGCTGAATGTGACTAGATTTCTCAATGCATTACCCAAGCAAAAGCGCAACGATTCCGAGATAAACGACCGTGCTCCAGAAACTGAAAAGCTTGATCGCATCCACGTGAAGATTCAATGGGCACTGATCCAACTTGGGAGGGCGGAAGGATGCTCAGTATGGGTACCTCCGAACGACCGAAATCTCTCATATCAGAGGCAGTCGTTCGCTAGCAACACACTAGAACGGCTGCCGAACTTTGGATTTGATGAGAACACACGGCGTATTGTCCAAAATATTGATGTGCTATGGTTAACTAAAAATGTTTAGTACAGGACAAAAAATGATCTTTGAAACTGCATAAAGCTGTTTAGCGATAATTCAGTTCGGTAATGGGATTTCTTGCCCTGCTGCTTGTTGCCGTAGCTGGTCAATAATCGAGCGAACGGCGGGCGCCAGGCTGCCTTCGGGCGCGAGCTGTAAATACTTCTCGTAAGCGGCGACGGCCTCCTTATATTTTTCCATCTTTTCGTAGGCCGCGCCCAGCAGTTGATAGAGCACCGGCTCCGCGTCCGAGAGCTGCGCGATGGCGATGCGAAACTCGTCAACCGCCTCCTGATATTGCCCGTTCTCTTCATACACGCGCGCCAGTCCCGTATGCGCTTCCGGTTGAAATCCGTGGGCCTCGCGGATCGCACGGCGAAAGGATGCAATCGCGTCATCCGTAAAAGACGCCTCGCGGTGAATGCGCCCTTCGACCGCCGACGCCTCCGGGTAGATCGGGCGCGTGCGGCGCGCCGCCGTGATCTCCGCGAGCGCAGCTTTGTAGTCATTCAGGTCCAGGAGGACGCGCGCCAGGCCGACGTGTGCGGCCGGGTACGCCGGGCGAAGCTGCAGAGCACGGCGATAGAGTTCCGCGGCATGCTGGCGCGCTTCGTCATCATGCGCTTGCTCGCGAGCGGTCTCGGCCTGCTGAAAAGTGAGTTCGGCTTCGTCGGTCGTCCTCGTCAGCCGGACCTCAACATTGCCTCGCCGGAAGGGGAGCAGCGGGACCGCCCGCTCGGCGAAGCCATTTGCGCGCACACGCAACGTGTGGCGGCCCGCCGAGACCTTCTCAAGCGTGAGCTTGCCTGAGGCGTCTGCGACGCCGCGTCGCACTTCATCCAGCCAGACAATGGCACCCGGCTCTGTGCGGACTGTCAAGGATTTCGTCGCCGATGAAACCGCCGCCGGCCTCTTTCGCCTTTGCGCGTACGCCTCCGCCCGGCAGGTAAAAGTGGTTAGCCCGGCCAGTACGACGAGTGAAGAAATCAAAGCTCTTGTTCTTATCCCCATCACCCGTGTTTACTCTTCGTCCTCATTGCTCGTGACGCGCCGTTGGCGGATGGTTGAGTTCGCGGGCTGCATCACGGGCGCGCCGCCCGGTGTTTCGTTGGGCGAGGGATTCACCGGATGCGAGCCTACTTCCGGGCGAAACTGTCCGGTCGCGTCGTAGAGGCGCCGGTACTGGAGCGTGTTGCGAACCACACCCTGCACGTACGCTCGCGTCTCTTTAAAGGGAACCGCTTCGGCCCATTCGTCTAATTCGAGCGGGAGGCTCGAACGCCACTGCACAACGCGCCCCGGCCCGGCGTTGTAGGCGGCGGCGACGTATTCGATGCGACCGAACTTGTCGAGCTGATCGCGCAGGTAAGTCGTGCCCAGCTCAATGTTGAGGCGCGGTTCGTAAAGCGAATCCGCCGTGACCGTCCGGCCCACGCCAATTCTTTTGGCGGTGAGCGCTCCCGTAGGCACGAGCATCTGCATCAGACCGTAGGCGCGCGCCGACGAGCGAGCGCGCGGATTGAAGACGGACTCCTGCCGTATGAGCCCCACCACCTGATACGGGTCGAGGCGCTTGGCGCGCGATTCCTGCGTGATAATATCCCAGTAAGCGAGCGGGTAGAACACATCCCACTCTTCACGCGTCAGCTCATCCGGCTTCATCTGAGAATAATCGGGGTAAATATTCTTCAGGATGTTTAAGGCATGCACATTGTCGTCGCGCGAGCGGTAGATGCGGGCCAGCGCGAGGCTGAGGCGCGGGCTTGCGGGCGCAGATTGGGACGCCTGCTCCAACTCTTCGAGCGCCCAGTCGTCAGCCCCGATGTTCGTCAGTTGATCGGCTTTGGTCAGACGCTCGTTCTCGTCCGGCCCGGCGGTCACTTCAGCGACGGTAACTGTTTGCAGGTTGGCGACGGCACGAGCGACGAGAGAGTCCGGAGCGAAATCGGCCACCGGCGTGATGTAGTTGTTATTCATTGTATCGAGCCGCTGCTTCGCCAGGTAGCCATACCAGTTAGCGTCATAGCGAGCCTGCAGCGCCTGATAAAGAGCGCGCGCTTCCGCGTACTTTCCGGCACGCTCGGAATCACGCGCCGCCCAGTAGGCGGCTCGCCCTCGATAGTCCGTGTTCCTGCCTGCGTAGACCGCCAGGTGCTCGGTCAGGAGCCTGGATGACTCCTGATAGTTCTTCGCTTCGTGAGCCTGCCATGCGACCTCGAACTGCGCGGGCGCAACCTCGGCCACGCCCGGAAAAGCGTTGACGGCAGTTCGGAAGAAGTATAAAGCGTCGGTCATGTTCTTCGCGCCCTTCGCCGCCTGGCCCGCATCGACCAGCGCGCGAACAGTCCATACGCTGTTCGGAAATGTGCGACGAATCTCATCGAGTTTGGCCCGCGCCAGTTCCCACTGGCGCGCATGCGCGTAAGTCACTACGAGATAATAGAGCGCTTCGGCGCGGGTCTCGCCTGCGACCGCAGGCACGCCGTTGAGCGAGGCGACCGCGTCCGTCACCCGCTTCGCATTCGACGCCGCGATGCCGCGACGCAGTTGCGATTGCGCGTTGGCGGTGGCGGGAAAATGGGTGAAGGCGTCGGTGTAGGCGGTGACAGCATCGTTGTAATGCTTTGCCTGAAAAAGTTTATCGGCCCGTGTGAGTGCTTCTTCGGCAGTCCCGGGCGAGGTGGTCGAGTTGAGCCGCACGATACCGGTTGCCGCTTCCGCGCTCTCCATCGATGCCGGCGCATAGAAATAGATACGACGATATGCGGCAAGGGCGCCCGTCGAAGCGGACGACTGTTCGTAGGCTTTGGCGGTCAATAGTAGCGCCGCCGCATCATCCTTATCATCCAATCCCTTCAATAATACGGGCACACCTGCCGCCTGCCCGTCTCCCATTAAGATCTGCGCGACATGAATGGTGGCTTCTCGCGCGCGCGTGGAGGAAGGATAATCGCGCGCCAGTTGCTCATAGGCGGCGCGTGCTTCAACGCGGCGGCCGGCTTGTTCGAGCGCGCTTGCGCGCATCAGGAGCGCGTAATCGCCGAGTACGGTGTGATCGCGTATCAGGCTCGAGTCAAGCAGGTTGGCGGCGCCGGCAAAATCGCGCGTGTTGATCTTTATGCGTGCCCGGACCAGCCGCGCGAGAGCGGCCGTTTTCGTATTCGGGTGTTCTGACTCGATGCGTGCGACCGCCTCTTCGGCAGGCAGTACGCCGTTGCGTGTCATCGTCCGTAGAATGTCCAGCGTCCTCTTCTCGTCCGGCGTCTTCTGCAGCCGCGTGCTGCAACTCGCGCTCATAAATGTGAACGGGGCCACCGAGGCCCCGATCACAATGATGAGGCCAACGATGATAAAGGTGACGCGATGGTTGGGAAAACTATAACTCAAGACGCCTCAATGCTCCTGCTTCGTGATCCGGTATAAGCGGGTTCAGATGCGAGTCGTGCGAAATCCTTGCCTGGCTTAATATGCCGATCAAACCTCTATTGCTTTCCTCTCCGGTCCTGCGGCGGTTCATATCGCCTTTCTATACGGAAAGAGCGGACGAAGCGTGCCTCAAGAGAGCTTTCGATCACCGAAGCATGACTCATCCGCCCCGACCCGATGATGGAAATTTTAGCGCCCGTTTCACGCCGAGACGGTGGCTCCGGGGTAACTATTGCCGAGTTTCGCCGGGTCGCCCTCCGCGAGCGTGCTGACAAGCTCATGATGAAAATAGTCGAACCGCGCGGCCACGGGCGGGGCGACGCGCTTATCATACATCTGGCGTGAGCGATCAATATCCTCGCGCAGCCGCTCGTAGAGGTCACCCTCCTGGCGACCCTCCTTGACCTTCTGTTCGTTGTAGAGCTTGATTTCCGAGACGAGCAGGCGCGCGAAGCGACGCGCGTCGTTGTGCAGCCGCCTCTCCTCATCGCTTACGTCAAGGGGCAGCTCCGCCTCCGCGCCGAACCGTCGTCCCCCACCAAGCGGGGCGGCGAACTGGCCTGTGGTAAACGGCACAGGCTGCGACTCAGCCTGACCATCGAAATTTGTTGGTGCCCGTTGCTCGGTCGTCTCCGCGGGCTGTTGCGAATCGAATCCCGGCGGAGTCCATTTCCGGTCGATGACAGTATCCCTTCCCGGCCCCAGATGAGTCCTGTCGCCTTCATCCACCCCAGGCATCGGTGGGGGCGCGGGTATCGTCATATCCATTTCGATTGGAATAGCGTCGGCTGGCTCTACGGGTTGCGCCTGCCATTCCTCCTCCACGGCTATCTGCGGCTCCTGCGCAGGCTGTGCCTGCGGCTCCGGCTGTGCAGGTTGCACCTGGGGCTCCGGCTGTGCGACGGGTACCTGCGGTACGGCATGGACAGGTCGTCGAGCGGCAGGCGCAGCGCGTTTGATGGCGAGTAGTTCGACCGACATCCCCGCCACGCGAACCAGCGTTTCAATCGCTTCAAGGTTGATCGCGTCAGAATCAAGTCCGGCAGAATCGGCATAGAGCACGGCGACTGTCTTGCCCCCCACCACGAGCGGGACGGTTACTATGCGCCGCGGCGGCTCACCCCCGAGCTTGTTCAGGAGAAGATAATCTTCAGCATTAGCGCCAGGCGCGCCGCTCCACGTGGCGCGCGAATTGGCGGCATTGCTGAGCGGCGTGGCGGCCGAGAGCGGCAGGGCGATCGTACGTATGGTATCGTCGCCGATAGTGCCTTCCAGTCCGCGCGCGCGCCACCCCGTCGCCTGCTCGTTTTTGATGATGAAGAAAGCCACCCGCGGCGCGAAAGATGCCGCGCGGTTGACCAGCGAGTTAAGGATGTCGGCTTGCGAGCGCTGGTTATCGATATCGTCAACGGCAGCCTTAATCAGCGCCATGTCGCTGGCGGATTTGGCGCGCGCCGATTCCGCCGCAGCCTTCTCAATCCCGGCTTCCTGGGCGGCGCGAAGGTGCTCGGAGATAGACGCCGCGACAGACGTGTCCACCTGAGTTTCGCTCGCCGAGCGTTCCAGTAGGCGTGTGAACGCTTCATTGACCTGGCTCTGAAGGCGCACAACCTCATCCTGGACGGCACTCAGGCGTGAGTTAACGTACTCCTCAAGCTCTTTGCGTAAACTCTTTTCCAGTTCTCCGCTGACCACTGTTTCCATCCTCCGTTTCGTGCCCATGCGCCGGCCGAAATCTGTTGGCCGGGCGACGGTCGTAATTAGCAGGTCGGTTTGTTGCAGAAGACGCTGATCCGCAGCGTACATCCTTAAATTCGGATTATGGACGGGCATCTGGAAGGGTGTCAAGAAATGCTATAGATAAAGGTGATTTGGGCGGGGGGTGCCGCCGGCGGCGTTTGACACCCGTCGGGCGGCTAGGCTATAAGGACGCGGTTGCCATCGCTGCGAAATTTCGTTTCTAGCTTTGTGATTTGTGATCGAGACAGGCAACCGGCGTTTCAAACATTAAAATTTCTTATAGCTAAAATCACAAATCGCAGCTTCTGTAATGCCCGCCAACATTCTTATCGCAGACGATTACGAAGATAATCGCGAATTACTGCGCCTCATGCTGGAGGCGGCAGGTTATCGCATCCGCGAGGCGCACGACGGCCGGGAGTGCGTCTCGATGGCGATGGAAGAGCTGCCCGACCTCTGCTTGATCGATATTTCGATGCCGGTGCTCGACGGCTGGGGCACTCTGCGGGAGTTGCGCGCCAGCGAGCGCACCCGCCGGATACCATGCGTCGCCATCACCGCCTTCTCTGACTCCGACCGCTTGCCCCGGCCGGAAAATGGGTTCAACGCTTATCTCTCAAAACCTTTCCGCACTAAAGAGCTGCTCGCCACGGTCGAACGACTGCTCGCCGAGCGACCTGAGTAACCGGAAGCATCCCATGGTCGCGCGCCAGAAAGGTAAGTCACCGGAAGATGCCGAGCTGAGCCCTGGCGTCATTCTCGTCGCTTACGAGAAGTTGTTTGGCGGTGGACGCGGCGTCAGGAAATTTGCGCGCTCCGGGCTGCGCTATGTCAACCTCCCGGGCGGCGCAGTGCTCGTTGAACAGAACCCGAAGAAACGCAGTGAGTGGGCCGAGCTGGCGAAGAGCGGTCACCGCGTCGCCTGGGTGCTCCGCGGCGGCGAATACCTGGCACGCGTCGTTGATGGCCAAGTAGTAATGCTCGACTGATGAAGAAAAAAGGTAGAAGGGAAGAAGGCAACAGTCAGGCGGTAACCGCATTCGGTGAAATTTTGGCTCCCCCGACCTTCCCCCTTTAAGCACGGATGAGAGCAGTTACCCGCTCACTCATATTTGAGCGCCGCCGCCGGGTCTACTCTAGTCGCACGCCGCGCCGGAATGAAACATGCAAATAGCGCCACCGCCGCCAACAACGTCGAGACGAGCAGGAACGTCACCGGATCGGTAGCGCTGACACCGAACAGCAAACTCGCCATCACTCGCGTTAGCGCGAAGGCCGCCGTTAACCCAATCACCACGCCAATTAAAGCCGGACTCATGCCTTGCTTAATGATCATCTTCAGCACATCTGAGCTTCGCGCACCGAGTGCGAGGCGGATGCCGATCTCCTGCGTGCGCTGGACGACGGAATAACTCATTACGCCGTAAATGCCGGCGGAGGCCAAGATCACGGCGATTGCGGCAAATGTCAACAGCAGGAGCATGGTGAAACGTCTTTGGGCCGTTGAATCCGTGAGGAACTGCCGTAGCGGCTTGACGTTGTAAACAACCTGATTCGGGTCAATTGCCTGAAGGGCGCGACGGGCGCTCTCCCCCATCCGGTTCGGAGCGATGGAAGTGCGGATCACAAACTGCATGATCGGGAAGAGACTGTTGTGAAGGTATGAGAGATAAATCTCCGGTCTCGCTTCCGCTTCGAGTCCGCGCGCTTTCACGTCAGCCACCACCCCGATGACCTTGCCATCAAACGTATCACCTTCAAACCCAAAGGGGCCGACCGATAGCCGCTGGCCAAGCGCGTCACCGGCGGGGAAGAAGCGGTGCGCAAAAGAATCATTGACGACAAACAGCGGCTGCTTGGTCTCCTGTTCGGTGAACACGCGCCCGCGCTTTAAGGGAATCCCCAGCGTGTCGAAGTAAGAAGGTGTGATGATGCGAATATCGGCGATCGGCTCAACCTTGCCGGCAAGGGGCGGCCGGCCTTTGATCTGGAAAGGCAGGCTCATCTCACGCCCGCCGAGCGGCAGGTGCGATACCGCGCCGACCGATTCCACACCGGGTAAGCTGGCGAGTCGCTGCGCGGCCTGCTGAAAGTAGACTGCGCGCCGCGGATCATTGAGCGGATATTCAAGGTTGTTTAGTGCAATACCGGCCACCAGGACGTTCTCTGTTTCAAACCCCGGGCTGACTCGCTGGAGCTTCCAGAAGCTTTTGATGAGTAGACCGGCGCCAACCAGCAGCACCAACGCCAGCGCGGTTTGCGATACGACCAGCAGCATGCGAAGGCGGTTGCGATGCGGCGTGGTGGTGTTTGACCTGCCGGCGTCTTTGAGCGCTTCATTCAGATCAGGCCGTGAAGCTTGCAACGCCGGAACCAGTCCGAAGATGACACCCGTCAGAATTGATAGAAACGCCGTGAATTCAAGCGCTTGGGCGTTGATTGCGGCTTCTGTTAAACGCGGCATTGACTCTGGCCCCACCGCACGCAAAGCGTAGACCCCCCACTCCGCCAGCAGCAAAGCGAGCGCACCGCCAGCCAGTGCCAGGAGCATTCCTTCGGTCAGCAGTTGTTTAATGATGCGCGCCCGCGTGGCCCCGAGTGCCAACCGCACGGCAATCTCTTTCCGCCGCGCCGCGGCGCGGGCCAGTTGCAGATTGGCGACATTCGTACAGGCGATCAGCAGCACCAACCCAACCGCTCCGAGCAGTAACGGCAGTGCGACGGTCGCGCTGCCGAAAAGGTATTCGCGGAAAGACACCAGCCTGACGTCCCAGCCACTATTCGTATCGGGATACTGCCGCGCCAGATTTTGCGCGATCGAATGGATCTCAGACTGAGCCTGCTGAATCGTGACGCCGCGCTTGAGACGCCCAAAGACCCTCTCGTTGCGATAACCGCCGCGCGGGGTGTCTGCCGGATCAATGTCGTAAGGCATCCAGAGCTCAGCACGCTGCGGGAAGTCGAATCCCGCGGGCATGACCCCGACGACTATAGACCTGTCCGTATCTCCGCCAAGGCTTATCCTCCTTCCGATGACGCCCGGATCACCGCCGAACTGTCGCCGCCACAGGCCGTATCCGATGATGACTCTGTTGCTGCTCGGCGATCCGTCTTCCGGGGAAAAGTCGTGACCGAGCAGTGGCTGCGCTCCAAGCGTCTGAAAGAAGTTCGTCGTGACGGAAACGCCTTCCAGTCGCTCAGGTCTGCCAGTGCCGCTGAGATTGATGGGCGAGGTATCCCACGCTACGATCTGCTCAAAGCTCTCCGCCTGCCGCCGGAAATCAAGAACATCAGATTGGGACAGGAAACCGTGGCCGACGCCGACGCGCTCATTGCTTGCCTGGAAGCTGACCAACGCCTCGGGTTCGCGAAACGGCAGCGGGCGCACCAGCACCGCCATGACGACGCTGAAAATCGCCGTATTGGCCCCGATGCCTAATGCCAGCGTGATCACTGCGATCAGCGTAAAGCCAGGCTTTCTGTTGAGCATTCGCAGGCCGTAGCGCAGGTCTTGCCATAGCGCTTCGATCAGCCTCACTCCACGAACATCACGACATTCTTCCTTGACCCGCTCCACCCCCCCAAAGCTGCGCAGAGCTGCGTAACGCGCTTCCGTTGCGCTTATCCCATTCTTAACCTTCTTCTCAGTCTCCTTCTCCAGATGAAAGCGCAGTTCCTCATCCAACTCTTGCTCCGTCTCCTCTTTCCGGAGTAGTGCCCGCAGGCTATATAACAGCTTATCAAACATACAGGGGGCCTCCGCTCAGGCTGTTTGTAAAATGCGGGCGCCGGCCGTAGAGGGCCGTCCCATACCCCAGCCCTCCTCAACCAGGTGCTTGCGCGCAGATCAGTCTTTCAGTCGGCCGTCCGCTCCTCTAGATAATCTACAAGACCTGCATCTTAGAGGGCGACGTGTCGAATGTCAAGGGGAAGGCTGAAAGGCGAAGGAAAAGCAGAAGGGAAGGAGGCAGCGGTCAGGCGGTAACCGCATTCGATGAAATTTTGGCTCCCCCGACCTTCCCCCTTTAAGCACAACATGAGGGCCGTTATCCGGTCACTCATATTTGAGCGCGCCTTTAAACTCTGGGCGGGATGAAGATAATAGGGCCGCAGCCGTTATATCATTGACCGCTCCGTTCACCGAAGCGCGGCGGGTCCGAGAGCAATTCGCTGACAGGGAAAAACAGTTATTTGCATGTTGGAGCTAATGCCATATAATCCGGGCCAAATATGCCTGCTGGCGATTGCTTTTGATCAAATTTGATAGCGGAGGGGAATATCTACATGAAAACAGAGAAGCTTGACCTCAATCCGCCGAATGGCGCGACGACAGCGGTGGTCGCCGTCCCCGAAATGGAAAGCGGCGCGCCGGCCCCGCCCGCCATCATCCTCATTCAGGAATGGTGGGGGATCAACGATCATATACGCGACATCGCGGGTCGTTACGCAAAGGAAGGCTTCATCTGTGTCGCGCCCGACCTGTATCGCGGAAAAATTGCGAAGGACCAGCAGGAGGCTTCAAAGCTGATGCACGACCTTACCGTCGAGGACGGCATGGGCACGATCAGGAGCGCCGTCGAAGAGACCAGGCGCACACGGAAGGTCGAAAAGATCGGCATTACGGGCTACTGCATGGGCGGGACGTTCGCGCTACGCGCCGCGTGTGAGATTCCCGCGCTCGGGGCGGCGGCTCCCTTCTACGGTGACATTCCAGACGAAGCGACGCTGGCCCGGCTGAGGGTTCCGACCCTTTTCATCGCCGGATCGCGCGACAACTGGATCACGCCTGAGAAAGTCAATAAGCTCAAGGAAGCGGCGCGCAAGTACCATCTACCGCTCGAAGTCGTCTCTTACGACGCCGACCATGCTTTCTTTAACGACACGCGCCCCGAGGTCTATAACCCGGAGGCGGCTGCCGATGCCTGGCGGCGCGTCCTCGCACACTTCCGCAAGCATTTACAGAAATAATATTTATTCATTTTCGGCGAATGGATGTGGTGATCTGTAAGTCAGAGGCGTTATGCTACAGCCGGCCCTGGAGGGGCGTATGAATCTTCGGCTCCGGGAACCGAACTCTACCAAATCTGGCTCCTTAATTACCGCACCCGATCGGCGAGAACGAATAGACCATATACATCATTGGTTGACAGTGCCCGCCATCCATCATAATGTAATGATCGATTCGCTATCGTGAATCAAATTCTGGCCCGGCCGGACATCAGCCCCCGGCCTGACAAGCGCCAGCATCGGCTGAGAGAATGTACAAATGTGAAATCTGTGGAGACCTTTCGCTACCTCACACACCAGCTCATAAAATAACGGTTGAGACACGTAGAGTCTCATACCTCTGCGTCCGAAAGCGTTCGCTTGCTGGAAACAGAACGGCGATCGCAGAAAGTTCGTCAGACCCGATGATCCGGGAGGCGTCGGGCGACAGATCGTGCGGGAAATCACCGCCTGCCCGGACTGCGCAAAGGGATTTGCTGAAGAATCCGACCAAGCCGAATCAGAAGCTGATTGGTCACTGAGGGGCAAACATTTGGTGTCATTGCGGATCGGGAAAGAACGCGCGCCGCCAAATGAATCTGGCGGACACGCCAGCAAGAGTCGGCCTAGCTTTTTCCTCTGTGTCCTGCGGCGGTTCATTCCTCAAGACACAGCAGATTCAAAATTAAACCAAAGGAGTCGCCGCCGTCAGAAAATCGTTCAGTTCAGTCTGCGTCGGCAAAGCGGCACGTGCCCCGAGCGCCCTACATTTCAGCGCGGCTGTCGCATTGGCGAGCCGCAAACTGGTTTCAATCTCTTCGCCACTCAGCAGACCGTAGAGAAATCCTGCGCGAAAGGCATCGCCCGCGCCGGTCGTATCGCGGCAGCCGCCGGGCACGGCGAATGCCGGGGATTCCAGCCACACGCTATCGCCGTAGAGGAGTGCGCCATGTACGCCGAGCGTCATGCCCACAACCGGGCAACCGTAGCGCGCTTTGATCTCAAGCAGCGCGGCGCGTGGGTCGCTGATTCCGGTCAAGCGACCCGGAAACTCCCTGGAGGAGATGAGAACATCGGTGAGCGGCAAAAGCTCCGGAAGCCCCCCGTAGATGTTATCAATATCCGCCGAAACAATTGTGCCCGCCGCGCGTGCGGCGTGGGCCATGCGAGCGCACGCCGGCGGGTCGTGCGCATCGAGATGAAGCACGCGCCCGCGTGGGGCTATTTCGACCGGCGCTTCATCGACGCGATAGGCCAGACGCTCGTCGCGATCCCAGATAATCGTGCGCTCGCCGGAGCGCGCGTCGACGATAATAAACGCTATTTGCGTGCGTGCGCCTTCGATCACTTCCGCAAACTCGACGTCAACGCCTTCCTCCCTGAGCGTGCCTAATCCGAAACTTCCTTCCCGGTCTGAGCCGAAACGCCCGGCATAAGCCGTGCGCAGGCCCAGCCGCTTTAACGCAGCAAGCGTCGACGCGGTCTGCCCGCCCGCCGATTGCCTGTGTTCGAGGAGACGCGTCTTCGTGTCGAAAGCCGGGTATTCAGGTACGACGACAAGATGGTCAACGGCGTTGAGCCCGAAGCCGACGCAATCAAACTCTTTTTCGTGAGATAAATTGAAGGGAAAAAGCACTCCGGTCACCCTCTCGATTTGCGGTCTGATACGCTATAGTAAGATACACGAGCAACGCATTTTGCGCACAGGAATCCAAATGAATGTGACGTTAGAAGAAAAGCTCCGGAACCTTCCCACCGCGCCCGGCGTCTACCTGCACAAGAATGAGGCGGGTAAAATCATCTACGTCGGCAAGGCGAAGAATTTGCGCAACCGCGTGCGCTCCTATTTTCAGGCGGGGCGCGGCCACGACCGCAAGACGCGCGAGCTTGTGCGTCGCATCACCGATCTGGAATTCATCGTCACGGATACGGAGGTCGAAGCGCTTGTCCTGGAATCTAATTTAATCAAGCAGCATAAACCCCGTTACAACGTGCTGCTGAAGGACGACAAGCAGTACCCGCACCTCAAGCTGACAATCAACGAGCCGTTCCCGCGCGTGATGATTACGCGGCGCATCCAGCGCGACGGCGCGCTCTACTTCGGCCCCTTCCTGCCCGCGAGCCTCGCCCGGCGCACGATCGACTTAATCAACCGGACGTTTCAACTGCGCACTTGCGACATAGAGATTGATGGCAAATTGCCGCGCCCCTGCCTCGAATACCACATCAAGCGCTGCCTCGGCCCGTGCGTCAAGGGCCTCTGCACTCCCGCCGAGTATCAGGAAGCGGTGCGCGACGTGCGACTGCTGCTCGAGGGGAAAAACAAGGAGCTGTCAGATACGCTCGAAGCGCGCATGATGAAGGCATCCGAAGAGATGCGCTTCGAGATGGCGGCGAAGTATCGCGACATGCGCAAGACTGTGCTCGCGCTTGCCGAGCAGCAGAAGATGGCGACTTCGCCCGAACGCGACGTGGACATCTTTGGTTATTACCGCGAAGGGGCGCGCCTCGCCTTGCAGCTCTTTACGATGCGCGAAGGCAAGATCGTCGGGCGGCGCGAATTCTTCTGGGAAGATTTGCCGGAAGAGGATTTTGACCCGTCGTCGTTCCTGAGCGACGTGCTGACACAGTACTACTCGACCGACTATGTGCCGCGCGAAATCTACGTCCCCGTGGATTTCGAGGACCGCGAGCTTCTGGAAAAAGCTTTGACCGAACGGCGCGGCCGGCGCGTACGGATCCTCGATCCCCAGCGCGGCGAGAAGCGCGACCTGATCGACCTCGTCGAAAAAAACGCCAAGCTCGCCTTTGAGCAGCGCTTCCGCGTGTTGAAACCCGACATGGAACGTGTGCTCGAAGAGCTGCAGGAGGCGCTCGAGCTGCCGCGCTTTCCCGCGCGCATCGAGTCCTTCGACATCTCAAACATACAGGGCGCGGAGAATGTCGCGGGCCTGGTGGTGTGCGAAAACGGCAAGATGAATCGTGCGGAGTATCGTAAGTTTCGCATCAAGACGGTCGAGGGTGCAAACGATTTCGCTTCGATGCACGAAGCGGTGTTCCGCCGCTACCGCCGGCAACTCGATGAAGGCAAGCCTCTGCCCGATCTCGTAATGATTGACGGAGGCAAGGGGCAGTTGGCGGCGGCGGCGCAGGCCATGCGCGAGCTTGATCTGGAGGCCGTGCCGATGATCGGCGTCGTGAAGCCGCCGCGCCGGCACAACGACATTTCACACCTGCTACTCAAGGGCCGGGAGCACGAGCCGATCTTTCTCGATCCGCACTCTCCAGTCCTACGCTTGATTCAGATGATCCGCGACGAAACGCACCGCGCGGCGGTCGCCTACCACCGCAAGCGTCGCGAGTTGCGCGATTTCACTTCAGAGCTGACGGCGATTCCGGGGGTCGGCGAAAAGCGCAAGAATCGACTGCTCAGAAACTTGGGCTCGATTCAGCGCGTCGCCAATGCGAGCGTGGCCGAACTCACTCCCTTCGTTGGGCGTAAGACTGCCGAAGAGATCGCCGAGCATTTCGCGCGTCAACGCGCGCTGGCCGGAGGGTTAGCGGGAGACGCGGAGATAGGGGGACGCGGCGACGCGGAGACAATGTCGGGTTCAGCAATAGCCGATTCAGGAGTTGTTGAACCGGAGAATATCGAGACGCGGCTGGATGATCCGGAGGGCGCGGCGGAAGACCTCCGGCCAATCCGCTCTGTGGACCACATGGGGCAAGTACGCCCACCTCGACGGCGCAGCCGCAAGCCAGGGGAACGCTCGACGAATCCCCACAGCATCAAGCGTGAGAAATTGGCCGGGAGCGACGAACCGGAAGCAGTCTAGAGCAGGCTGCAATAGAATTTCAGGAGTGCAGGCATCCTCGGCCTGCTTGAGCGCGCGGGCGCGATTAATACCGGTAAATTCAATCGAAAATCGCTGTAAACGTCTTCATTCAAGCTTATTGCTCGTGTGCCGATTGTCGAAAAGCTTAACTTTGCGGTGGCGCTGACTGCTGCCCGCGCTCGCCTTTGAAATCATAAGTGATATGCATTTGCAGCGCGTTGTCCTTCACCTCTGCGCGGACATCCTTCACCTGCGCTTTGAGTGTCCCGCCGCTGGCCTGTACCGGCACGGCGAGCGCGAGCTGCTGCGCGCGCAAAAACTCCAGCGGATTGACGCGCTGGTCGATGGCGTTCTGTACGAAAACCGTGATGGGGCCGCTTAAGAGTGGCGACATGTTGTCCAGATTGACGCCTTCGACGTTAATCTGGCCGTAAACGGTCTGCTTATCTTGATCAAAACGGAGTTCGATATTGGCCTGCGCCCAGCCCTTGAATTGCATGCAGCCGGCAACCGGCAGGTTATAGCTGCCGCTGAAGGCTAAGGGGGCCATGATCTTCCCGTTCGTAAAGCGCACGCCGGTCTTCGCGTTGCTGTCCTCAGCCGCGATGGTCACCGAATTTGTGCAGCCGTTCTGTAAAACTGCGTAACGGAGATTCGCCGCGCCGTCAGGCGTTCTCTCTCCCATCGAGAGATGAAAGGTGGGCGGGCCGATGTCGCGAAAGATCGAGCCGAGCAGCGCGTCAAAGAACTTTTCGTCGAGCGTCACGAGCACTGTGCCCGGCGCATCGCCGCCCGGCTCAGGGGCTTTGACCGTCGAGCCGGGCGGCCGCTTCGCCCCCGGCGCACCGACGACAAAATATAAGGCGAGTAGTCCGCCGAGAATCACTCCCGCCAAAAGAACAAGAACGTATCTCAT
>CAYLJO010000059.1:0-28759 GCA_964383905.1 uncultured Blastocatellaceae bacterium | reverse complement strand
GGAGGCCGCGGTTGGTGTATTTCTTGGCGATCGAGACCACCAGCCGCAGGTTCGCCTCGACGAGCTCACGCTTGGCCTGCCCGGTCTGGTGCTCGCCGGTGATGATCGCTTGCAGCGAGCGTTTAACCTCGGTGGGTGAGATCCGGCGGTCGGCTTCGACCTGCTGGAGGCGCTTTTTGGCCGCGCTGATATGGCGCTTGTACTCTCTCTCTTCGTCGGGCTTGATCCGTTTTTTGTTAAGCTTCTCTGTGTAAGTGTCTATTTCGCGCTCCGCCGTGCGAACCTCCTTCTGAACGTGGCGAATCGCATTGATCAGCCGCTGCCGGGCGCGCTCGGTTAAATTAAGACGACCGATCTCCTGTGCGATCTCAAGGCGCGTACGCGCGACTTTACGCTTCAACCGAAGGAGCTTCTTACTCTTTTTACCGCGCGTCAGTTTCTGCTCGCCGCGCAGCTTGTCCCACTCTTTCAGGCCGCCGCGGTAAAGCTTCCGGATGTTCTGAATGCCTTCAACGGTCCACTGTAGATACTCGTCGGCCTTATCTTCTTGGCCCGTCAGTTCGGCCTGTTCGGAGAAGGTGACGATGTCGCGTATGTTGAGCGTGCCTGCTTCCAATTCATCCCCGATCTTGAGCAACTCTTCGACGGCGATAGGCGAGCGCGCAATGGCCTTTTGGGTCTTGATCTGCCCGCGCTCAATGCGCTTGGCGATGGCGACTTCGCCTTCGCGTGTGAGCAAGGGGACGACGCCCATTTCGCGCAGGTAGAGACGCACTGGGTCGTTCGTCTTCTCGAGCGCGCCCGCAGACAGGTCTAACTCTACGTCTTCGTCAACCGCATCATCCTCGTCATCGGTTGTGATAGCCGCCGCTTGCTCAATGAGCCGCTCGTCGGAATCTGCGACGGGGATGTTTGAGCCTTCCAGTTTCTGCAGAACATCCTCGATGTCGTCCGGCGAGACGACGTTGTCCGGCAGTTCACGATTGAGGTCGTCAAAAGTTAGATACTTTTTATCGCCACCCAGCTCCAGCAGGCGCTGCATCACATCATCACGGTCTTTTTCTTCGATACTCACGTTCAATCCACCTCCGCACGAGGTAAACCGGACCCGTAGGATTACCGGGAGAAGGTCGCGCGTTAGTCCCCAAATAGTTTACCGCCTACAAAACCCTCAGGATATGTTTGTCGGCGCCGCCTCTGTTCGGGGAAGGAGCGCGCCCCTGCGCCGTGCCCATTCCAGATGCTCTAAGGCCAGCTGGTCGCGCCGCTCGGTGTCGCCGGCGCGTTCGGCAGTTGCAATCTCAGTGCCAAGCTCATTAAGCCGGCGGTCCACTGTCATTAAACGCAAAGCCATGAGGCAGCTTTCAGCCACCGCCAGCGCGTCATCCGGCGCTTCGCCGTCCGCCCGTCGGGATTCTGACATCAACAGCGGCGGCACGAGGTCTGCGGCCACCGGGTCACCTTCGGTCTTCGCGCTCAGCGTAGCGAAATCTACGTCCCGGCCCTCCTCTTCAATCTCCCTCAGGGCACGAAAAATACCTGCGGTCGGCAAATATTCGTAATCCGCAGGTTCCAGACGCGGCAGGATAGCGTGGCGCACGTCCTTGTCGGTGAAGAGCAGCTCAAGAAGTTGCTGCTCGGCAATTGTCGGTTGCGCGCTCGTCGCGCGCTCCACCTTTTGCTTGACCTGATCACTGCTCACGCCCGCTTTCACAGTTTGCCATAACTCTTTGCGCAACACAGGCTCTTCAACGCGCAGCGCATCCATCGCGATGTCAAAATATTCACGCTTCTGTATCCCGTTGCGCACGGCGCGAACGAACGGGAGCACTTCCTCAACCGCTTCGGCTTTATCGACCGGACGGTGAAGATTTCGACCCCGTACTGCCTGATCTAGCACAAATTGTAGATGTGGGAGTGACTTACTTCGCCGCTCGTAATACGCCTCAACACCCTTTGTTCTGATGAATTCGTCCGGATCCGCGTTGTCCGGTAAAACCAGCACTTTGACCTCAAAGTCTTCTGCCAGAAGGGTTTCGATGGCTCGCTTCGCCGCCTTCACGCCCGCACTATCAGCATCATAGTTTACTACAACTTTACGCGCAAATCGCCCTAGCAGTTTCACCTGCTCCGGCGTCAAAGCGGTCCCGAGGCTCGCCACCATATTGCGGACACCAAACTGGTACGGAATAATCAGGTCCAGGTAGCCTTCCACCAGAATCGCGAACTTACGCCGCCTGACCTCATCGCGCGTCAGGTGCAGCCCGTACAGGTGCCGCCCCTTTATGTAAGCCGCCGTTTCGGGCGAATTCAAGTACTTCGGCTCGCCGCCCGGCGTCATCGTCCTTCCGCCGAAAGCGACCGCTCGCCCCTGCGCGTCCATGACGGGAAAGATCACGCGCCCGCGAAAGCGGTCATAGAATCCGCCCGCATCCTTTTTGACGACGAGACCGCTTCGTTCAATCTGCGGGGTGGTCGCGCCGCGCTGCTTCAAATGAGAAGAAAGACTATCCCAGCTATCCGGCGCGTAGCCGAGGCGAAAAGTTTTGCGGGTTTCATCCGTGATCCCACGGCCCGCGAGGTACTCACGCGCCGCCCGCGCCTCCGCGTTGTTCTCCTCAAGTTGAGCTTCCCACCACGCAAGCGCCCACGAGTTGAGCTCGATAATTTCATCCGCTTCGCGCTTTCGCGACTCGAAATTCCGATCCTCAACCATTGCGGGCAGCGGCACATTCGTCTTCTCCGCAACGATCTTGACTGCCTCGGGAAAAGAAACGCGCTCGATCTCCATCACGAAATTGAAGACCGAGCCTCCCCTTTGACACCCAAAACAGTAGAAAATATCTTTTGCCGGATTCACCGAAAATGAAGGCGTCTTCTCCTTATGAAAGGGGCAGCACGCCATCCAGTTCGCGCCCTTCTTCTTCAGAGACAGGTAATCCTGGATGACGCGCACAATGTCGGCCTGGCGTCTCAGGTCGTCAATGAATGTTTGCGGAAAGCGCACTACCGTTTATTAGCCTCTGAATTCGGCTATCACGTCAATTAAACCCACAATATTCCGATTGAAGTCTGGCAACTCTTCGGCAGGAATCCAATACTCCTGATGTATAGAGCCACCCACAGTCTGCACTTGATATCGCTGTAAAAAGTCTGTTCGCACTCGGAAGCGCGTCACATAGCCGCACTTCGGTTCGTTATACTTCGCGTTCCAGTCGCGTGCTATCCGCGTAGCATACTCTTCATTGAGCACCGGATAGAAGATAGGCTGTTCAGGAAGGCGCGGCGGGAACGAACGATTACCGCTTTCCCGAATTAGATCCATCTCTTTTTGCCCGACGGGGCGGAAAAGCGTGACCGTTTGATCGTCCGACATATCGGTTGGCCCGTGACCGTGATAATTGCTCACCACACTCCGCGACCCTATCCTACTATGACCTTAGCTCAACCAGTGTGGCGCCCGCCCCTCCCTGGTCTGGCGGGGCCGCCGCAAAGCTTGCCACGTGCGGGTGATCGCGCAGGAGGTCTGCGATCGCCCGGCGCAGTGCACCGGTGCCGTGGCCGTGTATGATGCGCACATTATGAATGCCGTTGAGAAACGCTTCGTCAAGAAACTTGTCCGTTGCGTCAACGGCTTCGTCCGTCGTGCGGCCGATGACGTTGAGCTCGGCGCGCGGATCATGGTCGGGCGCGCTTAAGCGAACTTCCGTGCCGCGCGAAACGCGCAGCCGCGCCCCGCGTCCGGTCTCAGGCTGAGCGGGCTCGGCTGCGACTAACTCAAGGTTACTGACCTTCTCACGGAAGCGTAATGATTTGACGCGTACTTCCGCCTCGTCGCCGTTCAGCTTGTCCACGACTCCAATTGAGCCAAAGCTACGCAACCGCACGCGGTCTCCGGGCCTAATCGGGCGTGAGGGCGCGGGGCGGGGCGCTTCCTCCTCAAGCGAAGGAGTTGGCCGGGCATCCACCACGCGGCCGTCACGAACGACGCGGACTCCGCGCCCTAGCGATTTCCCGGCAGACGTTGCTGACGCGGCACGGGCGGCGCGCTGCGCGTCGTGGCGAAGTTCGGCTGCCCGCCGCTGCGCCTCGCGTTCGACGCGGGCGCGCTCGGCGCGGTCTTCAATCTTAGACATTAATTCGCGTGAGCGCTTCTCGAATTCTGCCGCCGTCTTCAGCATCTCATCTTCAAACTCAGCCCGGCGTTTCTGCTCGCGACGGTGAGCCTCCGCATCAAGCGCGGCATATCTCTCCGCGACCGCCGCACGCTCCTCTTTCAGCGCACGACGCAGGCTCTCGGCTTCTTCCGCTTCGCGCTTGATGCGACGTAGATACTCGGCCGCATCCCGGGCAGACGTGCTCACGCGCTCGGCGGCCGCCCGCACAATTCCCTCAGGGAAACCGAAACGCCGCGCGATCTCCAGGCCGGAAGAGGATCCGGCGATTCCGACGAGCAGCCTGTATGTCGGCTGAAGCGTCTTCTCATCAAATTCGACGCTCGCGTTGATGACAGACTCTTCGTTCGCCGCGTACATCTTTAGACCGCTGTAGTGCGTTGTCGCCAGAACGTGCGCGCCGCACACGCGGCGAAAATAGTCTACGACCGCGACTCCTAATGCCGAGCCTTCTTCCGGATCGGTTCCCGTGCCGACTTCATCGAGCAACACGAGTGCCGGCGCTTCACACAGCTCAATCATGCGGCTGATATTAGCGACGTGCGACGTGAACGTCGAAAGATTAGCGGCGAGCGATTGGCGGTCGCCAATGTCTGCGAGCACAGAAGCATAAAGCGGAACGCCCGCCTCGCGTGCGGGCACGGGCAGCCCCGATAAAGCCATCAGCGAAAGGAGTCCGGCCGTCTTCAGGACGACGGTCTTACCGCCCGCGTTGGCGCCCGAAATGACCATCACAGGGTGGGACGTGTCGAGCGCTAACGAGACGGGCACGACCGCGCCGCCGCTCGCGCGCAAATTTTCTTCGAGCAGCGGGTGACGGGCTTCGACAATCTCCAACCCGCCGCGCCCGTCAATCTTTGGCACGACGCAATTGAATCGCTTGTAGAAAGCGGCCTTCGCGCCGACGAAATCAAGCTCGGCGAAGACGTTTGCGGCCGTCTCGATGGCCGGCAACTCGCGCCGCAACTCCTCCGTCAGCGTGAAAAGAATCCGCGCGACCTCGCGCTCTTCCGTCTCGCGCAGGGCCTGCATCTCATTATTCGCTTCGATAGTCTCCAGCGGTTCGACGAAGACGGTTGCGCCGGAGGAAGAGAACCCGTGACCGACGCCTTGAATACGACCGCGATGATCCGACTTGACGGGGATCACAAACCGGTCGTTTCTGACCGTCACCAGTTCATCCTGAATCGCCTCTTCCGAACGCCGCATCAAGCTTTCGAGCGAGCGGGTGATGCGCGAACGAAGGTGCGTGATGTCGGAGCGGATGCGCCCAAGTTCGGGGCTGGCGCGGTCGTCGAGTTCGCCGCCCGGCAGGATCTTCGAGGTGATCCGCGCGATCAGGCTATACAACTCGCGCGGCGGCAGCGCGCCGACCACCTCCCACAGCGTGGGGTACTCCCCACGGACGTCAGTAATAAGAGCACGGGCGGCGAGAACCTGGTCGCACAGGCGCGCCAATTCGAGCGTCACGAGCGGCTCGAGCGTTGCCCCTTCGATGTGAAGAATCGCCAGGGCATCGCTCGGGTCGTTCAATTCGGGGAATGACCACCTCCCGCCGGTCTGCCGCTCAAGCTCGACGCACTCGGTTAGGGCGCGCAACGCGTGACGTAAACTGATGGGGTCATCCAGCGGCGTGAGCGCATCCACGCGCGCGCGGCCCATCGGCGTTTGTGCGTAGCGCCGGACGAGCGCGCGTAATTCATCATATTCCAGCGTGGCAAAGGCTTGATCGTGCATCGGTCCTGAAAGTTAAATAAATTCTTCGCCGTCTATCTTAACACCAGCAGCCGCAGGCGAAAAAAGAGATCAGAAGGCGAGACTAAGCGTTGCTTAGTCCATCTTTTTTATTCAATCGTGACAAATTGAAGACAAATTAAGCGGATCGCCTGAGTATCGCGGGCCGACGCAGCCCGCGATACTGATCTCCCCGGCTGCCAATCTCATTCCCCAATCCTGAACGTCGTGAGAATCACCGGCGTCTGCTCGGCGCGTCCCGCTGCCATCATCCCCGCCGATCTGCGGTGCGTGATCGGTCGCAAGCATTTCATCTTTATCCGTCTGGAAGGATCGACCGTGGAACCTGTTAATAGTTGGTTAGGAAATAGAGGACTCTCCAGCTTGATAAATTTAAGGCAAAACTCCAGGCGTTAAGCGAGAGCCTACCAAGGGTGATAGGCCAAGCTTGAATTTAGCGTCTCTTTATCACCGGCCGTGCGCTCCTTATCAGTTATCTTTGCCGTACTCGGGTGGGTAATAGATCACTTCGACGGCCTGCCCGCCGACACCCTTTGTGTAGAAGGAGACCGATCGGTCACGATGCTCTTTGACAGGCCGCCCCTCGCGCGCCGCAGCTTGCTCCAGGGCCTCACGCGTCTCTACCCGCAAGCCCATATGCGGGGGATGCTTCGAGCCGGGCGCGAGCAACGCGACGCCAAATCCTTTCGCGTCACGCAGCATCGCCCAATCGTCGTACATGGTTTCCAGACGAAAGCCGATGCTCTCGTACTCCTGCACGTCCCGCTTTAAATCTTTCGACGCGACCGCGATGTGGTCTACCACCCCTTTAAATCGCGTCCCGCTTTGCTCCTGCATAATTCCCATCTCCGTCTTTGAATTGAACCGTTGATATATTTCAGCATCGTGTGATCGGACAGGTAAAATAGGATTGTAGCGCTACACATGGCAAAAGGTAAAAGCGTAGCCCGGCTGTTTGAGTGATTTTTATTCTTGACAGCTACGACGCGTTGGCGCAAATCTGTCAGGCGCGGCTCCAAACCCGGTAAAGGAGGCCTGAAAACATTATGCTGGCGCAAACCCCGCGCATCGTCTCGCTCCTACCTTCGGCAACAGAGATCGTTTGCGCGCTGGGGCTGGGAGACGCGCTTGTCGGCGTCACTCACGAATGCGATTACCCGCCGGTAGTCGCGGGTAAACCCAGGTTGACGGCGAGCCGCATCTCGCACGAAAGGATGTCGAGCGCGGAGATTGATCATGCCGTCCGAACGCAGTTGGACGGCCACGGCTCGATCTACGATCTTGACGAGGCTCGGATGCGCGCGCTCAACCCCGACCTGATCATCACGCAGGAATTGTGCGACGTGTGCGCCGTCAGCTATAAAACGGTCGAGCGGGCGGCGCGGATGTTTGAGACGGATGTGCGTATCATCTCGCTCGAGCCGAACACCATCGCGGACATCTTCTCGAACATCCGCACGGTCGGTGAGTTGACGGGAAGGGAAGCTGAAGCCGATCAGGTTATCACGCGGTTGACGGCGCGCCTTGACCGGATTGCCGCCGCACTTGCCGGTACCGAGCGCCGGCCCCGCACGCTGATGCTCGAATGGCTGGAACCGGCGTTTGCGCCAGGCCACTGGGTGCCGGAGCAGGTCGCCATCGCCGGAGGCGATCACGGTTTCGGGCGCGCGGGCCAGCCGTCCGTCACGACGACTGCTGAGGAGATACATGATTATGCGCCGGAAGTCGTGCTGATGATTCCTTGCGGCTACTACAAGGAGGACGTCCTGCGGCAACTGCCCCGATCACACCTGCCTGCGGGTTGGAATGATCTGCCGGCGGTGCAAAGCGGCGAAGTGTGGGCCCTTGATGCCACTTCGTATTTCAGCCGCCCGGGTCCGCGTGTTGTCGACGGCGTGGAGATTCTCGCGCGCATACTTCACCCGGAGGTGTTGGGCCCGCCCGGCGAAAATGAGGCGGTGCGCGTCCCCGCCGAGATCATGAATACTTAACTTCGGTCTCTAACCTTTTGCGTCCGAGGATCAACGTCAGCCTTCCCGCCTGCCTGAACAGAAGAATGGCAAGGGTCAAAAACATTACCCGTATACAGGAACGGCCGGCCTCAAACAGCCGGCCGGCGAGGGAAATTTCACGAAGCCTGCTGGAGAGTTTCGCGCAAACGGCCGAAGCGGTGGCGGCGACGACGAAGAAGCTGGAAAAATCCGCGCTCTTGGGCGCATACCTGCGTGAGCTGGATGATGCCGACCTGACGCGCGCCGCGCGTTATTTTGCCGGGCATCAATTCGCGATGAACGATGCGCGGACGACCAATGTCGGCACAAGCGTCCTGCGCGACGCTCTGAGTGAAGCGGCGGACGTGAGCGTGGAAGAACTACGCCCGCGTTACGTACGGCTGGGCGACGCGGGCGAGGTCGCTTACGAGGTGGTAGCGGAAACTAAGCGCGGGTATCATCAGCCGACCATCACACTCGCCGAAACCGAATTACTCATCGAACGGCTGAGCGAGCTGCGCGGCACGAAAAATAAGAGGGCGCTGCTCACGACGGTTCTTGCCCGAGCCACTGCGCTTGAAGCGAAATATCTTGTGAAATTGCTCGTCGGCGATCTGCGCATCGGTTTGAAAGAGGGGTCGGTTGAAGACGCCGTCGCCCGCGCCTTCAACCGACCGCCGGCGGAAGTGGCCCGGGCAAACATGCTGACGGGAGACATTGGCGAGACGGCTGTGCGCGCACGGCGGGGCGATCTTCAATCAGTTGAGATGCGCCTCTTTCATCCGCTCAAATTTATGCTTGCCACCCCTGCCGCAGACCTGTCGGACGTGGCGCGCACGATGCCGGATGAGTTCTTCGTCGAAGATAAGTTCGACGGCATACGCGCGCAGGCACACGTGCGGGAGAGGCGCGTCGTGCTTTATTCACGCACGATGGATGAGATAGCACACCGCTTCCCCGAGCTGCTTGAGCCCCTGACCCATCTTCCCACAGATGCGATCATTGATGGTGAGATCGTCCCCGCGCGCGGGGAACGGATATTACCTTTCGTTGAACTGCAAAAGCGGTTGGGCCGCAAAACCGTCAGCGAGGAGTTGCAGGCCACTACGCCCGTCGCTTTTATCGCCTATGATCTGTTATATGCAGATGGCCGTGTCCTGATGGATGCGCCGCTCGACGAGCGGCGCCGCCACATGGAACAACTGGTGCCTGCAAAGGGTAGGGTGCGACTTTCAATCGCCAAGCATGTCCATGATGTCGCAATGCTCGATGAAGAGTTCGAAGCGGCGCGGGCTCGCGGCAATGAAGGGCTGATGATCAAAGACCCGCGCTCGTCTTACAAACCCGGAAGGCGTGGCCGCGAGTGGCTCAAACTCAAACGGGCGATCGCGACACTCGACGTCGTCGTCACCGCCGTCGAAGTCGGGCACGGGAAGCGACGCCACCTGCTGTCCGATTATGCTTTCGCGGTGCGGCGTTCGGAAGAAGATCAGGAGCTTTTGAATGTTGGCAAGGCGTATTCCGGCCTCACGGATGCTGAATTGGCAGAACTGACCGAATGGTTTCGCGCGCATACAATACAGGAGTTCGCGCACGGCAGAGTGCGCATTGTCGAGCCGAAGATCATTCTGGAAGTGACTTTCGATCGCGTACAGGAATCCAAAAGGCACAAGAGTGGTTACGCCTTGCGCTTTCCTCGCATCCTGCGCCGGCGCGATGATAAAACCGTGGCAGAAATAGACACGCTTGAAACAGTGCGCAAGCTCGTTGAGGGTAACGAAGGCGCGTCTGGTAGCGTATGATGCCCGCGCAAGCCCTCATACGCGGCATTATGGAAGGAGTTCGTCACGTTCTCATCACCCGGGAACCCATAGCCGCGGTGCTTCACGATGCATTTTGAAGGGAGATATTCACGGCGCGCTGCTGCATCTTTGCTGCCCCATCCAACCTCGATGCGATATTCTGTTGATGTGCACGTAGGAAAATCGGGTAGCGCAGAAAAGAATGTGCGAAATGTGCCGCCGTCCCCGGCCGGGTAGAAAAGGGCAGTATACCCAATTTCATAATGGTAAGCGATGCCATGAGACCGCTCTCGAAGCAATCACTAAAGGCTCGGGACATAGTGGCCCATCGCGCCCTGCTAAGGTATATTACTTCGCAAAACGGCAGGTTTTGTGATGAAATAACGGCGCGCACGCCTTACCACGACCCCAGGGGGTGGCGAATTGAGACGCGGCCCGGCGGAAAGATAATTGTTGCTTTTCGCGCGCAAGACGAGTTACGATGCGCGATTGTGAGTGCCTCCTCGCCGGGCAGCCACCACGAGATTATGGGGACACCTCCACGCATACACGACAACCGTGCCCCCGCTGAGCCGAACACGGTAGCTTGTAATGGTTAAATTGGCTCGCAGAATACCTAGAACATCACCAGCATGGTTAAGAGAAAATCAAATGTGATCTCCCCCACCGGATTAACACCCGGAGCCGTGTCTGCGGTTGTGGTTGCGCCCAGGGTGCCCATAACGTTAGTGGAATTCGGGGCAGGGGGCGCGCATGGAGTTTGCATTTGGCCGCAGTCCGCAACTGCGGTCAGAGTGAGAGCCAGTACCAAGACAGCGGCGGCGCAGATTAGTTTGAGGTGTTTCATTAGTGTCTCCTGAGGAATGTTAATAATTGTTAAATATTGCAGCCGGTAATCTTAGCATTAAGAGCCAACTGAAAAGTTCTGAGCTAACGCATAATAGCGATCAATTCACGGTCTTGCAAGGTTTCTTGCTAATATATAGAAAGGTAAGCCTCACATGGACTTACAAACTTCACTTCTTCAGCAGATAGAATGCCCTACGCTCAGCCGCGACGAGCGGGCACAATTGTGCTGCGAAATCGCTAAGAAGCTTGGGGAGTCAGGCGACTATGAGGCGGCGCGTGGCGCGATGGGCCAGTTATGGAGGCGCATTGGCGAGCGTCCGCAGTGCGATGGTCTGGGCCAGCGCGCGGCCGCAGAAGTATTGCTGCGTGCGGGAGTCTTATCAGGCTGGATCGGCAGCGCAAGCCAGATCGAAGGTGCGCAGGAGTTCGCAAAAGACCTGATCACCGAGAGTGCTGCAATCTTTGATGAGCTTAAGTTGACGGAAAAAGTGGCGGAAGCCCGCGTTGATCTCGCCATCTGCTACTGGCGCGAAGGCGCGTTCGATGAAGCGCGTATCGTATTGCGAGAAGTGCTGACCCTGCTTGCCGACAGGAACAGCGAGCAAAAACTGCGAGCTTTGTTGAACGGGGCCATGATCGAAAAAATGGCGACCCGATACAGCGATGCCTTGCGGATTCATACCGAAGCCGCGCCTCTGTTTGCGGCAAGCAGTAATCATTTGCTCAAAGGCAAATTCCATAACCAGTTTGCCAATATACTTCAAGACCTCGGTGCCGCGGAACACCGCGAAGACTATTTCGACCGCGCTTTAGTCGAATATACAGCCGCAACTTTTCACTTCGAGCAGGCCGGGCATAAACGCTACTGCGCCCGCGTCGAGAACAATGTGGGATTGCTGTTGTTAACCGCTGCCAAATTTGCCGAGGCGCATGAGCATCTTTACCATGCCCGCCGGTTGTTTGAAAGTCTCAAGGATAAAGGCAGTGTCGCCCAGGTGGACGATACGCGGGCACGCGCCTTTCTTGGGGAAGGCCGCTATGCCGAGGCTGAGAGAATCGCCCGGTCCGCCGTTTATACACTGGGGAAGGGCGACGAGCAATCACTGCTGGCAGAGGCGCTGACGACACACGGCATGGCGCTGGCGCGCATGGGCCGGCGCCAGCAGGCGCGGTTGACGCTGCAACGCGCAATTGAGGTGGCGCAGCAAGCGGGTGACCTCAACGGCGCAGGCCTCGCCGCCCTCACTCTGATCGAAGAGCTCGGCGATGATCTCGCCGCTGACCAGTTGTCTGATATTTATGAGCGTGCCGATCAACTACTGGTGGATTCACAAAACTCTGAAACCCTCGCCCGCTTGCGCGCTTGCGCTCGCCGCGCGCTGGCCGCGAAACAGCACGGCGGCTCTGAAAAGTTTGATGCGCCGAACTTCGCCTATGTGGCAGAAGAGACGGCGACCCTGTTGCGCCAGGCGCATCATGTCGCGAGCACGCGTGGCCCGGTATTGATTACAGGCGAGACCGGCACCGGCAAGGAGGTGCTCGCGCGCATGATCCATGAGTGGAGCGGGCGTGCCGGGGAGTTTGTTCCGGTCAATTGCGCCGCAATCTCTATCGCGCGGATTGAATATGAATTGTTCGGGTGCCGCAAAGGTGGCGGCAGCATGGCCGCCGAAGATCACCCGGGCGCAGTGCGCAGGGCTGCAGGAGGGACGCTGCTCCTTGACGAAATTGGTGAGTTCAGCTTAGACAATCAAGGTAAGCTATTGCGCTTGATCGAGCATGGCGAGGTTCATTCGATCGGAGCGCTGGCGCCGGAACGCATAGACGTGCGCATCATCGCTACTACCAATCACAACCTCAAACAGATGGTTGCGCGGGGTCAGTTTCGCGGCGACCTCTTCTACCGTTTGCAAACCTTTCATTTTGAGATTCCACCGCTTCGAGGGCGCTCTGCGGATATTCCGGCAATTGCCGAGTTTTTCATCCGGGAAGCATGCGAAAATCATCGCAAGCGGGTGAGGCTTGCGCCCACTGCTCTGGAAACCATGCGCCGCCTGCCGCTCAAGGGTAACGCGCGTGAGTTGCGCTCGATCATTGAGCGGACGGTGCTGATGGCCGCCGACGGGGCGGTAATTACGGCTGCAGCTGTCGAGACGGCTGCACTACGCCAGTCGCAACAGGCGAGTCTCGTCCAGCCCTGGGAAGGCTGCTCGCTTAACGAAGAGGTTCTGCGCTATGAAGGCAACCTGATTAAGCTCGCGCTCGAAGCGGCAGGCGGCAGTATCACCAACGCCGCGCGCCTGCTCGGGGTTACGCACCAGGCGCTTTCGTTCATCCTTCAAGGGCGTCACAAAAGTCTGCTCGCCGCACGGACGCCCGCAAAGCGGCGCAAACGTGGCTTAACGCGCGCCTGATGGTAGAAGTGCTTTTCTGAAACGCCGTCAGGTGACTGACAGCAGGTTACCCGAAAAGTGGCCCGGGGCGGTTGCGCCTCGAAGATAAAAGAGTTCCCCCTCGCCCGAATGGTTTGCGGCCGCAAATGGTTATCGCGGCGGCAACCGACGACCTTTATTTGTAATCCAACGCACAGGTCGAATATGATCCCCGGACTCATAAGAATTCCTATGAGTCCCGCGAGAAAGAGATTGTCTATTAATGAGTTATCAAAAAGCCGCCGTTGCGGTACTCTTCGGTTTACTTGCCATTGCCGCCAACGTTGTGGCGCAGTCCACCCGGCGGGCGTCGGTCGCGAAACCTGACACGCCGCCGGCGGGTGCGCTGGCCGTCGTCAACGGTCAACCGATTACGCTCAACGAAATTGATCCGAAGGTGCGCGAAGTTGTCAGTAATCTCGACGCAGATATTGCGAAGGCACGCCGTAATGTTCTTGAGGCTGAAATCAACCGTCTCCTGCTCGATGCGGAAGCGAAAAAACGCCAAACGACGGCCGAGCAATTATACGAAACGGAGGTGTCGAGCCGCGTTACTGCTCCCACCGAGGCGGAAATAAAGGCTGTTTATGACGCGAACCGGGACCAGATCGGTGCTGCCGATCTTTCAATCGTACGGCCGCGGATTGTCGAATACCTGCGCGGTCAGCAGGAGCAGAAGCTTGCCTCCGACCTGGTCGCGCGCCTGCGTACTTCAAACACCGTCGTGACGGGTGAAGACATTAACGCACCGAACCTTGCGCCGGGGGCGGTACTCGCTACCGTTGACGGGCGTGCGGTCACGCTCGAAGCGTTGAGTGAGCGACTCAAGCCCGTCATCTATAAGCTGCGCTTGAATGCGTATGAGCTTGAGGAAACGGCGATCAACCGCGCCGTCAACGACATGTTATTGATGGCCGAGTCCAAACGGCGCGGCGTCAAACCCGAAGACCTCATCCGCGCTGAGATTACAGACAAAGCGCACCGCCCGACGGACGCCGACGTCGTGAAGTTCTATGAGGAGAATAAGGAGCGCATTAAAAGCGACCTCGCTTCACAGCGCGTGGGGATCGCGGCCTACCTCGAACGGCAGGAGCAGGAGCGACTTGAAACGGCGCTCGCCAGCCGCTTGCGCGCCGGGGCCTCCGTACGCCTACTGCTCGCAGAACCGGTGCCGCCCGTGCAAACAATCAGTGCCGGCAACAGCCCTTCGCGTGGCGACGCGAAGGCGCCGGTCACGGTGGTTGAGTTTACCGATTTCCAGTGCCCGGCGTGCAAGGCGATGCATCCCGTGCTGAGTGAGACGCTTAAGTCCTACGGCAACCGCGTGCGCTTTATCGTCCGTAATTTCCCCCTGGATCAGCATGCTAACGCGCGCAAGGCGGCCGAGGCGGCCGGTGCCGCCAACGCGCAGGGAAAATTCTTCGAATACATCGCAGTACTCTTCGAAAATCAGGACGCGCTCGACGTGCCATCGCTTAAGAAATATGCCACGCAATTGGGCCTCGACCGCGCGCGCTTTGACGCCGACCTCGACAAAGGAGTTTACGCCGCCCAGGTGCGCCGTGACGTGGCGGACGGGGAAATGTATGGGGTTGATAGCACGCCTTCCATCTTCATCAACGGCGTGCGCCTGCGCGACTTGAGTGCTGAGGGCCTGCGGACCGCGATCGACCGCGCGCTTGGGCAAACGAACCAATCGCCGAAGCGCGCAGCAAAGTGAGAGAATGCTGTGATGAACCCGCGGGCCTCTTGGCCGCGTGGCGGCCCGAAGATGCCGCTAAGATCAGAACTTTTCTCACCACCCAGGACGGTCCGAAGAGCCTTATGTTAAGTCGGTCAATCCGTATCGGGTTGATGGCTGCCATTCTCATTTTTACAGCTTGTGGCAGAGGCCCGGCGGTGACCCGAGAAGTGGCGACGCAAAAAGACGTCGGAAAACTGAAGACGGTTCCCCTCATCGCGCGGGAAACCGGACCAGCGCCGCCGCGCCGCCGTCGAGGGGAATTCCGATCTACACGTTCAAAGTAATCAACAGCCGGCCTCATGATCCCGCCGCCTTTACGCAGGGGCTCGTCTTTTACGGGGGTGACCTTTTTGAGAGCACAGGACTGCACGGACGGTCGAGCCTGCGCAAGGTCGATCTCCGTACCGGCGCGGTCTTGAAGAAGGTTGATGTGCCTGGAGAGTACTTTGCGGAAGGCATGACGATTTTTCGGGGGAAGATTTTCCAGCTCACGTGGAGTCGCACAGGTGTTTCGTCTACGACCCGGAGAGCTTTGAATTGGAGGGCGAGTTGACTTACGAAGGGGAGGGCTGGGGGCTGACGCACGATGATCACTACTTGATTATGAGCGACGGCACAAACCGCATCAGGTTTGTCGACCCGGCCGGCTTCAAGGTTACACGAACGATCAGCGTCTTTGACGGCGGTCATCCGCTCGCGGATCTGAACGAGCTCGAATACGTCAAAGGCGAAATCTATGCCATCGTCTGGCAGTCGGATCGCATCGTCCGCATCGACCCGCGCTCGGGAGACATTCTTGGGTGGATTGACCTTACGGGCCTGCTGTCAACAGAGATTTACCGCAGGCCGGTCGATGTGCTCAACGGCATCGCCTATGACGCTGAGCGCGAACGCCTCTTCATAACCGGCAAGCTCTGGCCCAGAGTCTACGAGATTCGCCTGAAAAGAGAGTAGAGCCGCACCGCCCGGCTGGCAGTGCCGGGGCACGGCTCGAGACAGGAACACTTGTTGCTCTCCGCTGCTTGCCTTAAGCGAAAGCCTAAAGATTAAGGCGAAGATTGAAGCTTCTGTTGGATACGATAGAGCAGCGCCTCTTCTTTACGAAGCTGATCTTTGTAGTCGCGTGCGTCCGTGTGATGCGCCTCTTCGCGCAAGTCGGCAAGCTGGTCGGCCAGAACTTTGCGCAACATCCCCAATTCCTCATCATTGAGCTCGACGTTCACTATACCTCGACTCCTCTCCCCAGAAATCAATCGCGGGAATTATTGTGCCACATATCTGGCTAAATATATCATTAGCAGAACCTGCCTTCGAGCCGACCAGCCCCGTTCAAACATCATTGAGTTATACATCGGAATTCATTGGCGTGAATAGCCGGTAGAATACCTGCCCGGCCCGGATCAGTCCGGCTCTAACGTTCCTGCTCTCGCCGCGACACGGCGTTACTCTTCAATCTTTATTATTTGTCATCAATGGCCCGGCGGTTCCCATTGTCCGGCTCGCGATAGGTGGGCGTGAAGCCCGGCGCCGAAGAGGCGTTCGGTGAAGGGCCCGGACCTGATGCCGAAGGGGATGAATTCAGTAAGGGTCTTGCCGCATTCTTTGAAGACGAGCGTGCCGGAAGAAACAGCGGATCGAGTAAAATTGTGATGACAATTGTCCCTTTGGTTACCGGCGGAACTGCTACAATAGAGTTATTCACAAACTGTCCCCCCTGTGTTGCGGTGAATGAACCGAAAGTAATTTGCGGCAGTTATGCGAAGGTATATCCGAACTGCAATACGTTGCACTTTTACGGCGCATATGTTGGCGAAACAACAATTGTTCGGTGTAGGCCTTCGCCAGTCTCAATGATCGACGCCGGTCAAGGATATAATCCCTATGAGCCTGTCGCTATCAAGCGCTCGATCGTATATATAAGCCAGGCTATTAAACCTTAGTAGAATCTCAGAAAGGCTATTAATGGCGATCTCACTGAAACCTGAACACCTCAAGCGGTATAAGGACATCACGTGGCTCTTCATGAAGTACGGGCGTTCTGACCTGGTCAAGCAGGCCGGCCTTGAGGACGCTCTCGGGGAGGAAGGAATCTCTGCCGCTGCCGGACGGGCCACCCCGGAAGCGGAAGAACTGGCCGCCGATCTGGAGAAGATGGGCCCGACCTTCGTCAAGCTGGGCCAGCTACTCTCGACGCGGGCCGACCTCCTTCCGGATGCTTACCTTGAGGCGCTGGCGCGCCTTCAGGACAAGATCGGGCCCTTCCCTTCTGAGGAAGCAGAGTGCATCGTCTCCTCCGAGCTCGGCGTGCGAATCTCGAAGGCGTTCGCCGAGTTCGATCCCGTACCGACTGCCGCCGCATCGTTGGGCCAGGTGCACCGCGCGAGGATGCGCGATGGACGCGCCGTCGTCGTTAAGGTGCAGCGCCCGGGAATTCGCGAACAGATCGTCGAAGACCTGGACGCCCTCGGCGAGATTGCCCGCTTCCTGGATACGCACACGGAGATGGGCAAACGTTACGAGTTTCAGAATATGCTCATCGAGTTGCGCAAAAGTCTCCTGCGGGAGCTCGATTACAGGCAGGAGGCCAACAATCTCGTCACGTTCGGAAATAATCTGCGAGATTTTAAAAGGATTGTGGTGCCCGCGCCCGTCGAGGACTATACAACCTCGCGCGTGCTGACGATGGAATATGTTCACGGCAAGAAGATCACTTCTTTAAGCCCGCTCGCCCTGATGGAGCTCGACGGCGCTTCGCTCGCCGAGCAGCTCTTCCATGCCTACCTTCAGCAAATCCTCGTCGACGGATTTTTCCATGCCGACCCGCATCCGGGCAACGTGTTTCTGACCGACGAGGGGCGGATCGCGCTCATCGATTTAGGGATGGTCGCGAGGATCATGTCCGGCTTTCAGGAAAATCTGCTGCGGCTCCTGCTGGCGATCAGCGAGGGGCGCGGCGAAGAGGCCGCCGAGATTGCGATGGAAATGGGCGAGCCGAAGGCGAATTTTGATAAAGAGGATTTCTCGCGCCGGATCGCAGACCTCGTCGCGCAGCACAGGAACGCGGGCCTCAACCAGATCGACGCGGGGCAGGTCGTGCTTGAAATCACGCGCATCTCCGCCGACTGCTGGTTCCGGCTGCCGCCCGAATTCACGATGATCGCGAAGACGCTGCTCAATCTCGACCGGGTGGTCTATACGCTGGAGCCGAACTTTGACCCGAACGCGGTGATTCGCCGCCGCGCGACGGAGATCTTGCAGCAGCGTATGTTGCAGAGCATCGCGCCGGTCAACCTGCTCACAAACACCATCGAAGTGAAAGAGTTCGTCGAGAAGCTACCGAAGCGCGTCAACAAGATTCTGGACGTCGTCGGCAATAACGACTTGAAAGTCGAGGTTGATGCGATTGACGAGAAAGTACTGCTCGAAGGGCTACAAAAGATTGCCAACCGAATCACGATGGGGCTGATCCTCGCCTCACTGATTGTCGGGGCCGCGCTGCTGATGCGCGTCGAGACCTCATTCAAGATTTTCGGTTACCCCGGTCTCGCCATCATCTTCTTCTTCATCGCCGCAGGCGGCGGCCTCATGTTGATAATCAACATCGTATACAACGACGAAAAAGCGAAGAAGGATGAGGATCAGCTATGAAGGATAAAATACGAACGCCCGGATCCCACATCTACTTCGCAAAGGTACGGATCAACTCAGTGATCCCGGCTAAATGATGGTCGTCGTGCTCGGCGATAAAAAAGGCCAAGTCCAGGACGCGCATCCCCACGTTCAAACGAGGGTGTAGAGCGGTTCGCAGAATGAACGCTTCGTCAAACTCATCGAGCCGCCGCACGAACTCCGACCGCTCTGAACGAAATGAATCGAGGATAACTTTGATGGAATTCGCGTTGTGATTCGCCTCATGGGTCTTTCGGTTTTGAAGGTCGGCAGGCCGCAGGCTCTCCCGCCCCGCCGCATAATCGTCAAGGCGAGATATATCCAGCGCCCCCAGATCAAGTAAATGTCCGGCGTGCTCCTGAACGGACCACTTATCGCCATCCCGCCTGGTCAAGACTTCCCGGGGCAAGGATCCGACCCGGTCTTCAAGGCGAGCCGGGGTGCCCCGCAGACGCTCCACAATATTTGGATACATCCAGACGCGAAGATCAAAAGTAAATTCACGATTAAACCAGGCGATGTGGTCTATCATTTACATACCCCCACCACAGTGACGCTCTCACCCATTCTCCCGGCGGTCAATACTGCCAGAGCACCGGCTGAAGCACACAGTATAGAATAATTTGTTGTATCGTAATATTATCCGACAGACCGAAGACCTGACGAACGAGCGGGTCTCCCTGCCCTGGCCACTCAGAATCTCAACCCGCTAAGGCACATCAGCGATTAAGGGCCGACCGTCAAAGTTGGCTGATGTCAAAGATAATCGCCGGTCCCGCAATGAATCTCTGCGCAAGACCGGCGGCCATTCGTATTAATTCAGCACAAATCATCGGAAGGGCGGGACATAAGCCCCTCTTCCACCCTGCGCCCGGGAAAGTTAACGGTTGTTGTTGCCGTTCCTCGTCGTCGTGGTGGTCGTTGTAGTGGTCGTGCTATTGCCTGAGGCGCTTCTGCGACGGGCGCGACGGCGGGCGGGGCGTCGACGGGTGTGGCGGCGACTGCCGCTGCTCGTGGTCGTTGTGTGGGTGGTTCTCGTTGTGCGCCTGGTGGTTGTACTGGTGCTGGTTGATGTGTTGCTGTTGTTGTTGTTCTGAGCGAAGATGAGGCCGCCAAAGCTCGCGGTGACAACCAGTGCCAGAACGATAGCGATCTTCTTAATCATCATGGTGTTCTCCTCTAAAAGGTGATCGAAGTTTTCGGTCGACGGGCGGGATTGCATACTGCGCGAAAGCCTGTAAGCAGCTGACTAACATGGCTTCTTCTCGCCTGCGCAGGGAACAAAAAGCAATGTTCGTGCCATACGTGCAACAAGCGAAAGGGCGCTAGATGCCCCTTTTTACAGCCCAATACCAACTTATGGTGCGCGGCACATGTGGCGATTGTGTACGATCAGCAAAAATGTCACATAAGCATCCACGGTTTTTTCTTTATTACCGGTACTTATTCTGCTAGAGTGCAATCCCATCAGGTTGAATACAAGCTGAAGATCTGCTCGGGTAATCGGGGGGCGTCTGTTGGGCTCTCCATTGAGTTAGGGCTGTCCGTAGGGTGGCCGACAATACCGGTGTTCTTTAGATACTAATGCGGGAGGAGCTATCGTTATGGCACGGCAGGATGTCAACGTCAAAGCACTTCTGGTTTACCCGGAATTCCCCAATACGTACTGGAGCTTCAAGCACGCGCTCCCCTTCGCCGGGAAACGCTCCGCATTCCCTCCGCTCGGTCTCCTGACGCTCTCATCCATGCTCCCCGCAAAGTGGGAGAAACGGCTCGTCGACATGAACGTGCGCAGGCTCCGCGATTGTGACCTCGAATGGGCGGACATCGTTTTCGCCAGCGCCATGATCGTACAGCAGGACTCGCTTCGGGATGTCATCGACCGCTGCAAAGCCCGTGGGCGACGTGTGGCCGTCGGCGGCCCTTTTATCAGCACGGGGGCTGAACATGTGGATGGCGCGGACTATCTATTCCTGGGTGAGGCGGAGACGACACTGCCGGAATTTTTACGCGACCTCGAACAAGGCTCGCCGCGGCATACCTATCAAAGCGGTACGAAGCCTGACCTGACGCGCACGCCGATCCCCGACTTCTCGCTCGCTGACATGAAGCGCTATTCATCCATGTCGGTTCAGTATTCGCGCGGGTGCCCTTTCCAGTGCGAGTTCTGTGACATCATCGAAATCTACGGGCGCGTGCCCCGCACCAAAACCAACCGGCAGATGCTCGCGGAGTTTGACGCGCTGTACAAAGCGGGCTGGCGCGGTCCGCTCTTCATTGTGGACGATAATTTCATCGGCAATAAGAAGAATGTTAAAAGACTGATGCCGGACGTATGCCAGTGGATGGAACGACACCGTCACCCGTTCAAGCTATTCACAGAAGCATCCGTCAACCTTGCGGACGATGATGTGTTGCTGGGATTAATGAGGCGCGCCGGCTTTCGCAAAGTCTTCCTCGGGATCGAGACGCCCGTCGAAGAGAGCCTGCAGGAAGCGCGGAAGGGACAGAACACACGGCGCAGTCTGATCGATGCCGTGCGCAAGATTCAAGGTTACGGGATGGAGGTGATGGCCGGTTTTATCGTCGGCTTCGACCATGACCCGATGGACATCTTCCAGCGCCAAATAGATTTTATCCGCCAGAGCGCGATCCCGATGGCGATGGTCGGGCTGCTGACGGCGCTCCCCGAAACGCAGTTGTGGCGCAGGCTGCAGAATGAAGGCCGGCTGCTCACCGAAAGCACCGGCAATAACACCGACTGCACGTTGAATTTCATCACGAAGATGGACCGGCAGACTCTGCTTGATGGCTACAAGACAATACTGCGCACCATCTACAGCCCGGCGGAGTACTACGGACGGGCCTTCGCTTCCCTAAAAAATACGGTCACGACCGGGCTGCCCCCGATCAAAATGCTGACCGCCGAGAACATCATCTCGTTAGCGCGCGTCCTCTTTAAACTTGGTCTGCTTGACGATTCGCGGAAAGACTTCTGGCGGTTTCTCCGGCGCACTTATTTTGAAAGGCGAGACCTGATCGCAGAAGCCCTCACGCTGGCCGCGATGGGCTATCACTTCCGCAAGGTGACCGAGCAGTACTGCCATCAGTGACATCTACCTAAATGACAAGGCAGTAAATTGTCCGCTTTTTTCATCGCTTGTCTTCCTCTTCTCTTTCCTTCGATGAACCTCTGTGTTCCTCCGTACCCTCTGTGGCTCAGGCTATTCGTATTTTCAGCACGAAGATCGGGGAGTGATTGCAGCCCGATCTCCACGCGGCTAAGCGCGGCCCTGTCCCGGGCCGCCTTTTCTTTTAACACCCTTCTTCGCCGTCCCCTTCCTTCGCGCACTCTTCTTCGCACCCGGCTTTTTCTTAGTGCTTCGCTTAGTAACGGCTTTCTTCGCGCCGCCAAGTTCCTCCAATAATTCTGCGAAGTCAAAGCCGAACAGCTCTTTGATCTTGATGTTCAGTGCCGGCATGACGAAGGAATGGCCGACGGCCGTGATCTCGTCAATCAGGCTATCGGCGAAGGCGGCGACCTGTGATTGATGTCGCCCACGGGATTTAGCGTTCTTGTGCGCGTAGCCGAGCGTGTAGCCGACGGCAAAGCCGGCCGAGAGTGCCCCGACGCTCCAGACTATGGGGTCCTTTTGGAATTGCTCACGCCAGTCGAGCACGCCACTCACGGTGTCTTTGACCGCCTCATATTGATCCGAGACGGTGTCTTTGATCTCCGTGACGGTTTGCGCGATTGCTTCGCGCGTTTCTTCCAGATGACGCTGAAGCTCCGCCTTCGACGGCTCATCTTCGCCGGTTGCTTCAGTCGCCCTCCCTCGCTCCTTTTGTGTTGTCATCGGTACTGATCCTCTTTTGCTTTGTTTGACTTTCTTGCCTCCTGTCCTACGGAATTAAGGCAAGTTCACCGATAAGTCAATAGCCATTGATAGAAGCTTATCGCACATCAAGAGCAAAACGTGTTTCATTCCGGAGGCGCATCACCAGTCTGATCTGCGAACCAATCGTGCTTATCCCTACTGGCGGGATTACACGGACAAGCCCTTCAGCGCCGGTTAACACTTACTCGCGAGCTAAGGGTTTAGGACTATGACAAGAATGACAGGAGATGAACTTAATCACAGTAACTATAGTGATCACAACTCGGCAAATTCAGGTTTGGAGGAAAGATTTGGACCGGCGGTGGGAGGAGGAACGAGGAGCGGGATAATTGACTGGTAGCACGGGGTTGTAGGTCTTACGCCGGTTGGATTCTTGGATATTGATTGAGGAGAAAAGGGATGAATCGGAAGGGACAACAGATGCTTCCCCCCGCTTAGTCGCCCCGGGGCAATAAGCAATCTTTGGGCCGTCACCACCCCACGAGCAACTCCATCCCAGCCATGATCCATTGGCCATACAGCTTCTCCCCTGCTGACTTTACCTCCTTAAGCGTTCGAGGCTCCCCGTTCCCCAAGCCCGGAAAGATAATGTACTGCACCACTTTTGCGTGGTACCGCCGTTGACGGGGCTGGAGTCAGTACCCAACTCATCGGCCAGGGCGATTGAACCCTCGCCTATTTTACCAGGGGGGCCTATCTCGGCGAAGATGGCGTAGGAGACCTAGTTGTTCTGGGTGTTAATGACGGCGGCGAAATCACCTAAGCTTACTCCAAGCTTAGCTATAAACGGACTCGGGTGGTGATGTTCCTTCGCCCGGTCATAGTATTTAGTACCGCCGGGGAGTGTGATGTAGGGGATCTCCCCGGAATTCACGTACCTCCGCGGGTTCGTCGGGTCGGTGATATGACTGTCGGTGAGCGGTGTCGGGGACACGAAAAAACCCGGGGCCGGGTCCGTGGCGGTCTGCTTATGCAAGTTGCCCCCTTTATCTCGTATCAGGTCACTGGAATTTGCCATCACGTCCAAGGGCTTGAGGCCGCCTTCACCGCGGTCGCCTTCATGGTAGGCTTGGGGCGACCCGTCGGCATCAATCTCCAGCCCACTCATAAAGAAGAGGGCGGAATCATTGGCCAATCTCCACACATCGACGTGGGCGAGGCTGAGAACTTTTACCCTCCGAAGGTTCCTGGCTATGGCACCCTTGATAGCCTCGCCGATGTCGTCGAGCGAGGCGGCGGTCGGACACGCAAGCCCGACGGGGCCGGCCGACGGCGAAGGTTGGCGACAAAGAGTCCCGTCGTTAATATCGGCCGGTTGCTTGTGTTGGGATTGAGGGCCCGGGATCCTACCACCGCCCATATAAGGATAGTTCTTTCCGCGAGGGGTTGTTGACAATCACTCAGTTGCTTAGACCTGGTTGCTGCTTCCCAGGTGTTCCACCTTTCATTCACTCTGATAAGACATTCCGGGAAAAACATTTCACCGCGGCGGCGAGTGTTGGCAAACAGTGCGGAACTTCGCTCACGTTCGCCCCGGAATCATCCCGGGCTAGGAGTCGGATCAGCGGTGAATCTTCAGCCAGAAGCGGGGCCCCGCGCAGCAGTCACAGGATTTATCCCCAACAGCAAAGGCCACCTGAAAGTGGTCGGGTGGCCTCCACTGATCGCTCATCCCTGGCGGAACAGGCGACCCCTCTCACTGGGCCGTTGATCGCGGCTTGCCCTCGTTATAACTCAGGTTCTTCCGGCCGTACTACTCCGGCCCTTTCTGGAATCCCACCTTTACCGCCTCCAATAATGGCGGGCAACCGACCAAACCGGCTTGGTTCCGCTGGATGGCCTGGCACGCGCCGCTCCTCCCGTCCGCCGTGAGCGTCGAGTCCGCCGTCTATCATGACGTCGATCTCGACGCGCTCACCGAAACGCTCAGCTATTTCGACCTGGATGAGATTGACAACTACTACCGCCACTGCGAGACCGATGAGGGCGGATTGTTCCCCGTGGGTCTCAACCGTATCTGGCAGGGCGGAGTCCATCTCGAGCCGGGTGCCGACAACCCCGTTGTCTATGCCGCTGCCTCGGGAACCATTGTGGCCGCACGCCTGAGCAGCCACCCGGATACCGATGCGCACCCCGGCTATGGCTCGCAACGCTTCGTCCTGCTCCGCCATGCCGTCCACTGGAGGACGGAGCCGACCCCCAACGCCCCCCCGGGGACCGCCCAGCAGCGCATCAACTATAACGCGACTTCCTCTTATGTCTTTTCGCTCTACATGCATTTGGACGCCATCCCCGACCTCTACGCGGAGCACGCCGAGAACCCGGGCTGGTACAACAAGTGGCTGCGGCAAAAAGCAAGAACCATAAATGGCGACCCTGATCGTATTCCCACGAGGGCGCAACTGGAACAGGAAGTCGGCATGAGTGGAGTCGCCATAACTCCAGGCGGCGAGAAGGGAATGGTCTTTAATCCCGGGATCGAGGTGAGCGTAGGGGACGTGTTGGGTCTAGCCGGCGATTTGGATGTAGTAAACCGGGAACTCGCGGCCGCCGGCGCCGACCCGGCCGCGATGATGACGGTCGTGGCGCCCAGATTGCGCGACATACGCGTGCGCCATCGCAGCTCCTGGTCCTGGGATCGGCCGGAACTCTTGAACGGCGTGGCCTCCCCTGCTTCGATAAAGATGAACTGGCCTCACCTCTCGCGCATGATGTGGGTGCAGGACGCGCTGTTGGCAAACCCTGACCTGGTAAGGCAACTCGGGAACAGCAACTTCTTCTGGCACTACCATCCCATCACGTTCATGGCGGCGATCAACCGGCTGATCCTGGGCGAGAATCGGGAGATCACCCAGGCCCCTTTCCAAAACGTCCCCTCCAACGTGGAAGTGGACGAGGACTATTATCTGACCACGTACTTTGATTTCCGGGCGGGGGCATGGCAGCCTGCCAACGCCGATAACCAGCCACTGAAGCCTTACGAATTCGAGAGCACCGGCTTTTCTGTGACCCGGGCCCGACTGGCGTGTGAAGCGAGCAAGAGTGCCCCCCGCTTCCACCCTCTCCTGACGTGCCGACCCCGCAAGGCACCAAGTTTTCGCTCGCGCTTCTGGAAATCTTTGAACGCGTTCGGGGCCGGTTCAATGACTCGCTTGCCATCACATGCGCTTACGTTTGCCCCGGCCACATTGGTGAAGTCGGTCGCTGCTGTCGCAACGACTTCCAGCACGTCCAAGCGCACTTGTTGGGTATCGCCATCGATTGTCATCCCGACCGCACCAGGGACAAGATCCTCGCGCTTTGGCGGGAATTGAGGACGGTCCGTGACGCTTACAACGCACAGGCTCGCCTCCACGCGGGTACCGCCTGCCATGGCAATCTACCTTCGGGCTACGGGGGGTGGAGTTCAAGGCCCAGGATGATGTCGTGACCAACAAGCTTAACGCCGTCCCACAGGAGGCTCTCACTCCTGCGGAGATTAACGCTTTCTGCGTTCACCTTGCCTTAACCCCGGTTTAGCATCGCATGCCGTTTGTATCTACACCGCATTGCTTAGCGCAGAATCAAACGACCTTTTGGGTAAATGAGGCAAAACTTTATAGTCTTAAAGCCTATGGCGGGTGGCAATTGACTGTATCCTGTGGCGCTGACGACCAGGAAATATCAGGCCAGGGCGCCGAGTAATGCGAAGAAGAGCTACACTCAATCGCCAACTGCTGTACCGGGTGTTAACTTGTAGCAGGAATTCTTCCTGTTGACTCCCTCCCGTGCCTACCCTTCAATCTGAACCTCGACCTCAACTTCCGGGGTCGCAACTGCGACCGTCCCGTACAACGGTCACCTCCCCTTGAAGGCTTCGATCAATTCCGCCCCCTGTTCTTCACTCACGCCCCTCATCAGGAACTGCACCCTCACCCGATTGAAAACGGTAACATCCGGCCGCACCGGGTGGCCCCGATCGATCACCCCCGAGACCGTCACGCTGATGCCTGCTAACGGTATGTTTTGCCTCCCGGCTATGACTTGCACCAGCTCGACGCCGCAGCTCGCAACACCCGAGAGGAACAGCTCGGCGGGTGTGATGGCCTCGCCGGGGCAGCCGTTCTCGGCCGGCCCATCAACGACGAAATGGTGGTTGCGCGAAGTGCATAGCACCCGGCCGAAGGTGTCGGTTGAGCTGGCTTGCGCCGAATACTGTCGTACGTCTGCTCGGGTCATCGTTTTGTTCACCCTCTTCGGCATGACGCCGGCGACCGCCAGCGCCTAAGTGTCCGATCTTTAGAACTCGATGCGGATGGCGTCGGGTGCCATGCCGGGTTTATAACGCCGGCACGCCGTATAGCGCCTGTCATCCGGCGACCACCGTGACCCGGTGGATCTCCTCATCGGTGAATACGTCCGATTCGTCCCTGCTCCTGGTGGAGAATTCTGAGACGACCGCGCCCTCGACGCCTCCTTGAAACCAGTGCAGTATATTTGGCGAGATCGTGTACTGCTGACCTGGTCCTAGTACGATCTCGCGCCAGACGGTGTAGGTATGCTCTCGACCGGCGGGAGGTCTACTCTGCGCTTTATCGCCGCTCACGTGATCACCTGCAATATACAGATAAACCTTCCCCCAGCGGCAGCGGAACGTCTCTTCTTTACCCGGTTGGCCCGCGACCGGCGGGTGACGATGTTCGGGGCAGGTCTGCCCCGGGAACAGGATTAGCTCTTTGGCGCAGACCCTCTCAGTGTTAACGTACGTGACAAGCTGCAGGCCAGTTGATTCCAGGTCACCTAAGCCAAAATCAGCCACCTCAATATTGGCTGATTCTTCTGCCGTCAGGGCGATACCCGCTTTAGCAAGATATTGGCGAGCCCGTGCGCGTGCTGATTCAACCTGTTCTTGCGTTAACATCTTTCTCGGTTAGCTATTATCCTGGCGGTGTAGCGGTGAAACCGGCCGGCGCGTGGGATCATGATCAATGATGTTCCACTTGATTAGCATCCGGTCAGGTGGGTGTTAGTTTGCGCCACCCCCTCGATCAGTCTCTTCTGAAGAGCGGCTCTCCATCTCCTCAGCAATATCTTTGGAAATGTAATTGGGCCCGCCCGAGCCCTTGCCATCTTGGAATACACTAAGACGCTCTCTTTCCGTGAGCATTCTCTTTACCTCATCTTCCTTAACCCCGATCTCTTCCTCGTACGTGAGCTCCGCCCCGTCTTCTAAATCTTCATAGATGCCTATCAGGTCGTTGAGACCTCGAAAGACGATTTTCACTCCCTTCCCGTCCGAGTTCTCATAGGTTATCTCTTCTTCTCGGCCGAGCCTCAGAGCTTTATCGTACGCCTCTTCCGGTGAATGCGCACGAATCAGCCTGGTACAGGTATGCACGACGTTGCGAAGATCACCTTCGACCGTGATCTCTTGAACGATCCAGGCCAGGTACCAGTCTGCATTTTCTGGAAAGTATGTCATCTCAATTCAAAAGCCACACCGAGTTCACCGTCACGCTCGGACCATCAATGATGAGGTCTCTCATCATTGATGGTCCGCCGCAAGCAACGGTTAGGCGCGGCGGCGGTGAATATTCGTGCCTGCAATACCATTGTGACCGGCGGCCGGTAGTGCAGCGGGTAAGGTTCAGAGTAAGGTAGAGCCAGTTGCCCTTTCCCGTCGCCCTGCCTTGATCAGTTTTTCCACCAGTACTTCGAGCCTGTAGAAATCAATCGGCTTGCTCAGGTAGTAATCACATCCGGCTGATCCAGCCCCCTCTCTTGAGACCGCCTTGTCGAAGGCCGTCACGGCGATGATCGGCAGGCCGCACAATTCCGGGTGCTCGCGCATCGAGCGGATGGCGTCGAAGCCGTCGACGACGGGCATTGCCAGATCCATCAAAACCAGGTCAGGGCGGCTCTCGGCGGCGACTTCGAGTGCTTGCCGCCCGTCGGCAGCCTCCAGGACATGATACCCCCAGCGCTCAAGCATCCATCTGACCACCCGGCGAGTGTCAGCGTTGTCGTCTGCGACCAGTACTGTCGGATTGAAGGGGCCCCCCATATTCCTCCGAGTCTCCCTCAAACGCTCGCTCATTCTGCCTGCGACGTCCGCTGCGGGATAAGCCGCAATGAAAAGCATACTCACCCTCACCGCCTCAATAATACCGCGCCCTCTGACAGTGGCCCAACTAATATCAGGGGCACAATGTCCGCCTCGTAACGCCGTCACCTTTCCCCATCATATCCGCTACCCGGTCACTTTTCCTAGGCTTTTTGCTCCCTCACCGCGCCGCGTGGAAGGTCATGTTAAAGCTAAAGAGGTAGCTCATGGGCGGGCGCACACAACAGACTGATACTATACGCAGAGTTCTGACGCTTTAGCTTTTGATTTTGAGATCCTACCCTTCTTCTAGCCACTGGGTTGCCGGTCTCACCGCTTAACCATCTCCGGATCCTTCAGA
>CAYLJO010000058.1:0-28771 GCA_964383905.1 uncultured Blastocatellaceae bacterium | reverse complement strand
TACCGATGTATCAGAAAGAACTGGTCTGTGCCAATCTCATAAGGTCTGATTTAGTTAGTCGAAATCAAGGAACAACCCCTTGCCTTCTTTCGTAAAACCTCACATTAAGAGCCTCTTCAAGCGATAAGGATTTGCCGGGGGTAAACCCCTGCAGATAATCCTTCGGTATGAACGCATCCGCGTCATCGATGGCCAAGGGAACCTCTGTCACTATCCACCTGTCAATATCGTGGAGGAAGGTTCGATAGACTTGTTCGCCGCCGATCACATACAGATCGCCTGAGAGGTAGTTTTTTAGCGAGAGGACTGACAATTTATCCCTGAGGACGATGACCGACTCCTGCGGCTCGACATCAGAGGACCGGCTCAAGACGATGTTCAGCCGGTCCTTGAGCGGTCGCTTGAGCGAAAGCCAGGTGTGGTGGCCCATCACGCAGGCATGACCGGTCGTCTGCGCCTTAAAAAATTTCATGTCCGCGGAGTAGTGCCACGGGAGTTTCCCGCCCTTGCCGATGGCCCCATTTCGATCTACAGCAACGATGCCGACGATGGCCATACCTTTTAATGTCCCTTCTCTCAGTCCGGCTCAGACGGCGACCGGGGCGGCTATCTTGCCATGGGACTGGTAGCCGACGAGATTCAAGTGCTCATAGTGCATCGCGAGAAGACCCTCAAGGCCACGCAGTCGATGGCCTTCATCTTTAATCTCAAGCCGGGGCAACGGCAGCGGCTCGCGTGAGAGAACTTCTTGGACCTGCGCGAGGTGATTCTGGTAGATGTGATAATCGCCGAGTGTGTAGATGAATTCGCCGACCTCCAGGTCGCAGACATGAGCGATGAGGTGTGTGAGCAGGGCGTAGGAACTGATATTGAACGGCACGCCAAGAAAAGCATCCGCCGAACGCTGGTAGAGCTGGCAGTGAAGAATTCTCTCTCGTTCGACCTTAAATTGAAAAAGGGTGTGGCAAGGTGGCAAATCGACATTGTCGCATTGTTCCGGGTCCCATCCGGTGACGATCAGGCGGCGCGAGTTGGGGTTATTCTGGATCTCTTTCAGGAGGCGCGCAATCTGGTCTACGCCGTCCCGCTGCGGATAATGGCCGCCGAATGAACGCCACAGGTAGCCATAGATCGGGCCAAGATCGCCCGCCGCGCGGTTAAAGCGGCTGGTGTGTGCTTCATCAGACCACTTGGCCCAGATGTCTACCCCCTTCGCGCGCAGGTTTGCTTCATTGGTATCTCCAGATAAAAACCAGAATAATTCCTCCGCGATCCAGCGGAATGGAACCTTCTTGGTCGTAACAATAGGAAAGCCGGCGCGCAAATCAAAACTTGTCTGGTACCCGAAATGTGAGATCGTACCGACCCCGGTCCGGTCGCGGTGCTCTTTGCCGTGCGCGAGAATTGATTTGAGTAGGTCGTGATACTGTTTCATTCCAAGATTACTTTAATCAATGCAAAAGAAACTGCAGTGATTCGTTGGGACTATAATCGACGGGCTGCCTGCCTTTAATAAATATTCTCACGGGCTGACTGCCGAGCAGTCTAATATCTGAACCCTCAATTCTCAACATCGTGCCTTCGCGGAGGCCAGCCACAAAAGTACCGGGATTCAGCTCGGTGAACTCAATGATCCGCTGCGCCCTGGTTTCGCCGTTGTGCCCGGCGGGGTGATCGTCTGTGTAATGTGGGTTGATCTGAAAGGGGACGAGACCGAGGGCATTCAAGCTTGGCGGCTCGACGACCGGCATGTCGTTCGTCGTCTTGATCGTGGGGCAGGCGACATTTGATCCGGCGCTCCATCCGATATACGGCACGCCGGCTTCGACACGCTCGCGAATCACATCGAGGATACCTGCTTCGTACAGGCCGCGCAGCAGATGAAAAGTATTGCCGCCGCCGACCGCGACGGCCTGTGCGCTCCTCACGGCGGCCACAGGATCACCGGCCCGGTGGATAGAATCAAGCTTGTAGCCCATAGCCTCGAACCGTTGCCGCACCGTTGCGGCGTAATCGTCGAATGACATGCGGATGCCGGCATAGGGGATGAAAAGGACTGTCCTTACCTCCGTGCCGAGAAAGTCCGTGATAGCGCTTTGTGGATATTCAAGGTAAGGCTCGCCGTAATTGGTGGAGTTGCTGAGCAATAGTAATCTTTTGGAGGACATTCGCGTTCCAGTTAAAAGGGCCTGTTAATAGATTGTCATTAACCGCGGATAGCGGTACAGCCGGTTAAGGCGTACCGGCTCTGATGTCTCCTGCTACTTCAAAACATTTGCGTCATAAACAACCTTGCCGCCGACAATCGTTAGGATGCTTCCTGTTTTTGGCAATTTCGGCACGGGCGCACGGAAGACGTCTTGCGAAAGCACCGCCAAATCCGCCAGCTTGCCCTTTGTGATCGTGCCTTTCTCGTTCTCGGCAAATTCCGCGAAAGCCGACCCGTACGTGTAAGCGCGGACGGCTTGTTCGCGCGTGATGGCTTCCGCCGGCCGGTACGGGTGAATCGTCGCAAACATGATATTCAAAAAAGGGTTCATGGGGCCGTCTGAGCCAATCGCGACCGGAATTCCGGCCTCGATCAACGACCGAAGAGGCATCATCCCCGTCCCCCAACGCCGATGAAACAGCTCGGGCTCACTGAAATGCGTGGGATTTTGCACGACAATCACGCCCAGGCGCCGGGCGCGCGGGATCAAATCATCGATCAGGCCGTCGCCGTGTTCGATTCGCATTCGCTTCCGATTCCAATCAATTTTCGCCCCGTAGCTTTCCAGCGCTTTGAAAACGGACTCAACGGTCCTATCACCGACGCAATGCAACAGAAGCGACTGCTTGAAATCGAGCGATTCTTTAACCATGACGGCGATTTCGCTCTCGGGAAAATTGAGTTTGCCGCTCCAACCGGGGCGGTCGTTATAAGGCCGGCGCAACGCCGCGCCGCGTTCCAACGGCGTCCCGTCGAGGACCCATTTGATCCCGCTCACCGTCACTTTCGACCGCGGAAATTTGAGTTTTGAAAGCTGACGGATCTCCGATAAATCGCGTCGCTGCGGTGTCGTCATCGGGAAAGGAATGGCGCGGACGCGAATCGGCAAATCCGCTTCGACGAGCAGGCGGGCGAACCTGTCAACCGGCATCGAAGGCATAATTTGCATTGAAGTAATTCCGTAGCGCACGGCCTCGTCCGCTAATGCCCTCAGACCTTTTACGACGTCTTCATCTGGAACCTGATTGACCAGGATGCGGTTCGGCTTCCATTCGGCGTACTCACCGAACCTCCCGTTGATTCTCTTCGAGGCCACGACCCGTTCATAATAGCCTCCCGCGGGGTCGGGTTCTTCTTCGATCTGCAGAAGCGGCATTGCCTTTGAGTTAATGATGTAGCCGTGCCCGTAGTAGGCGCGAAGCAGGACGGGATGATCCGGCGCAATTCGGTCGAGCGCGAAGCGTGTGACTTCCGGGCTGAGAACGACGTCATGCCCCACATGGCCGAAAATCCAAGTTCCCGCCGGAGCTTGTTTGACCGCCGCCTCAATCGCCCCGACGGTCTCTTCCCAACTCGGCTCCATTGTTTTGAATTGCAAATGGAAGCCTTGCGGGTCAGGGCCAAAATGAAAGTGCGCGTCATTGAAACCGGGGACGACCGTGCGCTCCAGCAAATCAACGCGCCGCGTCGTTGCCCCGGCGAGTTTTTCCATCTCCGCCGACGTCCCGACGGCAATGATGCGCCCGCCGCGGATGGCGACGGCTTCGGCGGAAGGTCTCGCCGGGTCGGCGGTGAAAACCTTGCCGTTAAGCAGAATCAGATCTGCCGGCGCTTGCTGTCCGAAAGCAGGAAAAGAAAGCAATACGCTGAGAAATATAAGATGGATGAATTTCCTCATCATTTCTCGTCTGTAAAAAGCGGCATGCGTGCCGGCTTAACCGCCTGTGCCGGTCAAGCGGTGCGGTTCGGACCTCACACTCCTCCTGGCGGTCTCTGCCGGGGCAGCCTATTCTATCTCACCGGTGAGATTAAATTGACGTAGAACATGTCGCTCCTCCGGGGTTTAGATCCTTGATCTTCCTGAGGACTATAAACATGACGTCCCTTCGGGACTTAAAAAGCAGGCCAATAGTCATCTTCAAAACCAGGACCGGGCTTAAGCTAACAGGGACATTATAAACCTTAGATCGAACGCGTGTTTACCGGCAGAATTCGCGCTTTGAAGCGCTCAAGCAGGCAAAGATGCCCGCGCCCCCGGCTAAACTCTATTGCGTACTGCGCGCAATGCGCGAGCGTCTTCTGGCGTTTGTTAGCAATAGAGGATTGCCGCCATCATCACGATTTTCAGTTGGAACAGGGTGTGCGCGGTGCTAACCTGCTGCGGGAAAGATAAAGATGAGACAGTACAACCTCTGCCTGCTCGGTTTCGGTAATGTCGGGCGCGCGCTGGCCCGGCTGCTGATGGCAAAGACGCCCGAGCTTCGCCGACAGTACGGCATCGAATGGCATATCACGGGCGTGGCGACACGGCGGATGAATTGGATCGCCTCCGCGGCCGGGCTGGACACATCCGCGCTTCTGGAGAACAGGCCGGCCGAGCCGTCTTCACCGCCTCCGGCCGACGTTCGTGAATGGCTGCGAGAGGCTAAGGCCGATGTGCTCTTTGAGATCACCTCGCTCAACCCGTTGACGGGCCAGCCGGCGATCGATTACATACGCGCCGCGCTCGAATACGGCGCGCACGCGATTACCGCCAACAAAGGCCCGATCGTTCACGCCTACCATGAGCTAAGCCGGCTGGCCCGATCCGCCGGCATGCGTTTCATGTTTGAGTCTGCGGTGGCGGACGGCGCGCCCGTGTTTTCGCTTTTTCGTGAAGCGCTGCCGGCAGTTAACCTACGCGCCTTCCACGGCATCTTTAATTCAACGACCGGTCTCATTATTGAAGAGATGGAGGCGGGACGAACGTACGAAGAGGGCGTCAGGCGGGCGCAGGAGCTAGGGGTCGCCGAGACCGACCCGACTTACGATGTTGACGGCTGGGACGCGGCGGTCAAAGTCTGCGCGCTGGCGACAGTTCTCATGGATGTGCCTCTGAAGCTTGAAGAGATTCGGCGAGAGGGCATTCGCGGATTGAGCTTAGCGGCTGTACGCGCGGCGCGAGACGAAGGCAGACCTTATAAACTCGTCGCCCGCGCTGAACGCACGGGCGACGGCCGGGTCGTGGCCAGCGTACGTCCGGAACGGATTGCGCTCACTGATCCGATGGCGTCGATCAGCGGCACTTCGCTCTTAGTCCATTTCGAGCTGGACATGATACCGGGTCTGACAATTACATCTCATCAACCGAACCCGCAGAGCACCGCTTACGGTCTGCTGGCCGATTTCGTCAACGCCGTCCGTGATAGATAAGACTATAGTGTGATCCAATTGAGTGAATGGGAGGGGATTTGAACCGCAGAGGGCGCGGAGGACGCAGAGGAAGATAGCCGCTGGGTTATGCTTCTTTGGCGATTGCACGCACTGCTTCGATGAGCCGGTCGATCTCTTCGGCGGTCGTGTAGCAGGCGCAGCCGGCGCGAACGAGGCCATCGGGGCCTAATCCGAGCCGCTCGATCACGGTCGCGGCGTAAAAATCGCCGTGGGAGGCGAAAATCCCGCGTGTGGCAAGGCGGCGTGCGACTTCGGTTGACGGGCGATTGTCGAGAGTGAACGAAATTGTTGGAGTGCGCGGGGCGGCGGGTGATGGGCCGTATAAGCGGACTCCATCAATGGAGGAGAGCTCCTTCCAGAGATGAGCCGTGAGCGCCATACCGCGAATTTGAAGAGCTGCGAATGTGGCCACGAGTCGCGCACGGCGAGTTTCGCCACCGGCGAGTGAGGCCAGAAAGTCTACCGCTGCCGCTGCGCCGACCATGCCCTCCTGGTTTTGTGTCCCTGTTTCGACGCGCTCGGGTGCGGTGTCGGGAGCGGGGATAAGCTTCGGGAAGTCGAGTGAGGCGAAAAGCTCATGTTTGCCGAAGAGTACGCCGATGTGCGGGCCGTAGAACTTGTAAGCGGAGCAGCCCAGAAAGTCGCAATTGAGGGCGCGAACGTCGACCAATTCGTGCGGCGCGTAGTGCACGGCGTCAACGAAGACGAGCGCACCGGCAGCATGGGCCATCTCCGCCGCGCGGCGAACGTCGGTAATTGTCCCGAGGGCGTTTGACGCCGCCCCGATTGCCAGGAGCCTGGTCCTTTTAGTGATTTGTCGCTCCAGATCGTCCCAATCGAGCTGGCCAGTTTCTGTAAGCATCTTCGCCATACGGACCGTGACATTGCGCTCACGCGCGAGCGCCTGCCAGGGCGCGACGTTGGCGTGGTGATCCAATTCGGTGACAACGATCTCGTCGCCTGGGCCGTACAGGCGACCGAGCGTCCTGGAGAGGTGATAGGTGAGGGTTGTCATGTTTGCGCCGAAGGCTATTTCGGTTGGCGATGCGTTGATGAAATCGGCGAGCGCCCCTCTGGCGTACTCAATCGCCGCGTCGGTTTCTTCGCTGGTCGGGTAGGCCCAATGGGTGTTGGCATTGTGGTTGAAAAGGTAGTCGATCATGGCTTCGGCCACGGGGCTGGGCACCTGTGTGCCGCCGGGGCCATCAAAATACGCGACCTTGTGCGGCTCGTGCCGGCGCGTGAGGGCAGGGAAGTGGCTGTGGATCTCGGAGACGGGCGCGACGTGGGGCGCAATTCTGTTTGGTGCGGTAGTCATGTGCTCCTGTGTATTAAGACTCACGCTGGGGGCGCAAAGCTCGCAAAGGAAAGAGCTGCTAAGCGCGATCGGCAAATTTATTCGATGATCACGCGATCGGTTGCCCCGCGGCCGAAAGTCTCGGGATGATACATCTCTTCGGCCTTGGCCGGCGGGACGACGAAAGTTCCGGGAGTGGTCGCGCGCGCAACATAAGAATACGTGTAAACGCCTTCCCAGAGAAGCGAAGTGAAGGCCTCGGCCCGCTCATCGCGCAGGTTCTGGTGCTCAAACCACGGGCGTGACCACCACCACCAACTGCGTGTGGCCTGCTCCATCCTCTGGTCCGGCGGAATGCTGCCCGTGACGGCGAGGACGGGGTTCTGGGCCTCAAGACCGGCGGGCAACGGGTCCACGAGCGCGACGTGATAGCGCCGGGTAGGCGCCGCCATCGTCAATCGAACGCGCACCTTGGCGCCTGATTTGATGTGCCAGGTGCCGTCCGCATCTCGCCGCACGTCGTGTGGGTCGTCGAGGCCCTCGTAAACCCGATCAACCGTAAAGCCGTAATCCGCCGCGTCGAGCTTCAAACTCGTTGGCGCATACTTCATCCCCACCCGGTAGTAGAGCCGCCCCGGGCCATCTTTACTCAAGACGAGGTTCTGCGGTCCCTGATTTTCGGCCAGATAGCGCATCGGAACGTCTAACTCATAGCGGTCGGTTGTGCGTCCGCGGAATTCCTGTTGTCCGGCGAAGCGGTTGCCGAGCCAGGCGCGCGCCACGAAGTCGGGCGTCGCCTTCTCGTAGGTCGCAGAATAACGGTCGAGCGCGAGCAGGATAAAGACATTCTCCTGCGTGTTGTCCCAGCGCCCGGCCTTGCGGTGGGCCAGCAGCCCCCGCACGATCTTCGGGATCAGGTCGCTCGTCGGCTGGTCGCCGATGAGCGATTCGAGGATGATGCCGTCAGCCCGCCGCTCGGAATGGAGCAGGAGGTACTCGCCATCCGTGTATGAGGTGGTGAAATGGGCCGTCCCGGCGGTTTCTGTGGCGCGGTTGTCGAGCAGACGGCGAATCGCCTCGACCTCAGCCCGCGAGCCGGGATCACCAGACAGAACCGGCAACAGCCAACCCACCGCCTCGAGCGAAAGCTTCTCAAGCCCGGCTTCTGCAATCAGCCTGCGTGCCCGATTAGCGTCTCTATCACCCATCCGGTTGCGCACGTAGAGCGCGTAAGCGATGAGAGCGCGTCGAGCGTCCGGCCCGTAGTAGGATGGGATGTGCCCTTCGACGTCGCGCAGGTACCCTTGCGACTTTTCAAGCATCTGGGCGGGCACATCGAACTTCTTTTCCTTCGCACGCTCAAGCGCATGGGCAACGTGGATGCTGACGTACGGCCACGACTCATCCCCGCGCCGCCAGAAGGCGAAACCGCCATCGTCGTTCTGTAGCCCCTGGAGGCGCTTGATGTCGCGCGTCACGGCCGCCTGCATCTCTTCCGGACTCGGCAGGTCTTTTGCCTTAAATGCGGTGAGCACATCGCGCAGGGCGGCGACCGCCAGGACACGCGACGAGAGCTGCTCGGAGCACTCATAGGAGTAGGCCATCAGGTAGAGCACGGCATCCGTCAACTCCTGAAGCTGGGTGGAGGACGTCGTGATTTCGAGACCGCCGAATTGCCTGAAGATATTCGAGGGCGCTTTGACGGGCTGCGCGACGGCCCCCTGGTCAATCTCTCCGTAAGTCGCGAAGGCTTCGGTGGTCGCCGGAGTCCACACGGGGAGACTGATCTCGGCGGCGTCGGCCCGCTGCCCTGACACCGCGGCGACCTGGAAGCGGGCGGTGCCGGCGCGGGATGCGGCAGTCGGAAAGCGCACCTCGATGCGATCATTGGCGGGCACGGTGACGCGGCGGCCGTCCCCGTCTGTGAGATTGGCGTTGGTGGCGCGCACCGCGACGTCAACATTCATCGGGGCGTCGGTCTGGTTCTGCACGACGATTGGCAGCTCGAAACGGTCGCCGAAGTTGAGGAAGCGTGGGGCGGAAGGCCGCACCATCAGGGGCATCTGCGCCGTGATTGAAGATTCGCCGGAGCCGAACTGCTTGCCCCCCGCGACGGATACCGCCATAACGCGGTAGCGCGTCAGATTGTCGGGCAGTTTCACCTTAACCTGTGCGCGCCCGTCCGCATCCGTCGGTACTGAAGGGGCAAAGACGGCAAGCGCATTGAAGTTCTCCCGGAGGCGTATCGCTTCGGCCTCAGGTTCTTGGGCTCCATCTCTATTTAAAACTCCGGCAAGGGCTTTCGCCGACCTACGCGCGGACGGCGAAGGGGAAGGAACAGCCCCAGCTGCTACCATATTGGTTCTGGCACCGCCGCCCGTCGCTCTTGCTAAGACATCCAGAGGATTTCCGAGCAGCACATTCTGGCGCAGGTGATAGTCGGAGGTATCTGCGCCGCGCTGCGCGTAGAAAATTTCTATCGGATCATCGAGCCGGTATTGCGTGAGAGCAAGGACCGATTCATCGACCACGACCACGGCAAGCTCGCTGCCCTTCACGGGCCTCCCCGCCGCGTCCTGCACCAGCACATTCACCACCGTCTCACCGCCCGGCTCAAGCGCCTTATCGCGTGGGCTGGCTTGGACCGTCAGCCTCCGGTCGAGCGGCGGGATAGAGAGGTTCAACTCGCCGGTAGCGAAGGCCGGTCGCTTCGGGAGTTTTTCATTCGGCCGGCCTGCGTCGTCGGTTCGCGTGGCAGCGCCGACCAGATCGACCTGCACATGCAGGTTCGGCGTATATCTCTTCTCAAGCGGCACCTTCAGAGTGTATGAGGGGCCATCCATTTTGAACCGTTCGCTGCGGATGATGCCGGAACGGCGCAGTGTCAGCACACCTTCGGCCGGATAGAACGGCGCCTGGACCAGCACCTCCGCCGTCTCGCCCGCCCGGTAGTCCTTGCGATCGGGAATCAGCTCGACCTTCTCCTGTGCGACATCACGTCTGGGCGGCGTCTTGCCTCCGGCCACCCACAGCGTCAACTCGCTCTCGTTGCGCCGCTCCCGGTCGTCCATGATCGTCGCCGTCACACGGTACACTCCCCCCTCTTTCGGCGTGAATGTACACTTGACGGGATCAACCCCGGATTGCACGGAGCACTCCTGCGGATTCGCCTCCTTCTGTCGCCACTCTCCATCCTCAAACTCCCAGTCGAGCAGCACCGCACGCATCTTAACGGCGCGATTCACCATTGCTTTCCCGTCAATGTCTGTGACAATAGTTTGCACGACCAGCTGCTCGCCCGGCTGGACAAAGGTGCGCGGGCTACGCAGGCCGACGTACAAGTCCGCCGGATGCACGAGGATACTTGTCCGGGCGCTCCACGTTTGGCGGTTCACATCCATCACGCTTGCCTCGGCCGTGACGTTTGAGGGGCGCGGCGGGTTGACGGAATCGAAATCGATGCGCAGGTGGTGCTTGCCCGCCGCATCCGTGCGGCCGGCGAATGTCTCGGTATGGCTTTCATTTGATCCGGTGGGACCGATCCACCACGGGACCCATTTGCCGAAAGTGAAATCGCCGCGGTTGGGCGGCGTGAAATAGCCCGGCGTCGAAGTCACACGCCACAACACTTCCGCGTTGGGAAGGCCGCCGCCCGCATAATAGGCTGCGTTGACTTCTGCCATGGCGTGGCCGCCGATGATGTGCGGGCCCTCGCTCAACGTGGCCGAAACTTCGAATTCAGGGCGACGGAATTCCTGGACCTGAAAGTAGTGTTGTGTCTGGCGGTTCAAGACCGAGCCGCTTCCGCCCTGGGCCTCTAACGCGAGCGTCGCGTTGCCCAGATTCATCGTACCCGGCAGCTTGAATGAGGTATCGAATCCGCCGAGCGCGTTGAGCGGCAGCGCCCCCCTGGTGATCTCGTTACCACGTGAATCTTTCAGGCTGTACGCGACAGCAGCCGCCGCATCATTAAGAGGGCCGACGTCGCCATTTTTACCGCCGCCGATGCGCCGGATCCAGCCCTTGATGTGCACCTCTTCGCCGGGCCGGTACATCTTGCGATCATCAAACACGTACCAGCTCAGGGAATCCTCGGCCTCTTTTCGATGCCAGCCTCCCTCTCTGTTCCACCAGTAGAAGCTCTCGGGGAGAATGGCGAGGTCACGGCCCCGGCGGGCGACCAGAAGGTTCGGGCCCTGATCAGATTTGGTGTCGAGCGCGAGCCGGGCCAGCCCGTCCGCCCCGCTCGCTCCCGCAGCCCCTGAAGGCTGGATGGTCATCCGCACGCCCTCAAGAGGCATGCCGTCCTTGAGCGATGTGGCCCAGCCGATCAGGTCGGTGCGATCGACGAAGGCGTCGAGGCCGATGTTTGTTGCCTGGACCCACGCGACAATTGACTCACGCTCGCCGCGCTTCCTGACCGACGCAACGGGCTCGACGACGACAATGACCTGCCCGAGGTTTTCCTCAAGCGCGGGACTAAGATCAATCCGCGTCTCGGCCATCTCATCGGGCCTGGCGTTCACCTCGACGACTTTTGAGCTGACGAGACGGCCGGGCGGGACTCGCTGCTTTTGCGAAGCGTCGTCGGCGTAGCCAGACTTGTAACGCATGTAGTCGGCGAATTGGCTCCAATGCTCCGGCCCGACGGCGTAGAGGCTGGCCTTCAACCGGTTATGGTTAACGCTAAAGACAGAAAAGCGGGGCGGGGCGGACGGGTCGAGCACGACAAACCCTTCGCCGGATGAGCTGAGCGTGGGCGGGGCCGACCCGACGTTAAAGCTGACCTGCGAATCCTGGCCGAGACTCTGGCCAAACTTATCGCGCAACGAGTTAGCAAGCGTCACCCGGTAGGTTGTCCGGCCCCGCTTGATCCCTTCGATATAGAGCACATTCCCGTAAATGGAGGTTTTCATCCCGGCGACCTCCGGCTCGACGCGGACCTGAGATCTCTGAAACGCGGCGGTGTCGGGCGGGTTGCTGAAAGTGATGCTCCATGAATCGAAAGGCGAGCAACTGTGGTTATAGCCGCACTCGTGATTGGTGACGAGAAACGGCCCGAACGTGTGGAAGGAGAAGGTTTGGGGCTTGGCGGTCGTGCGCGGGCCTTCCGCGGACGGCGTGCCCGGGCCGATCGTGACCATGATGCTGGCGTCGGCGGGCAGCGCCAGCCGCGATTCTCCGCCTTCGGACCGGACGGCGCGAAACGCGAGCCAGCGTCCCTTTCCGGCACTGCTCGCCAGCTTACGCACGGTCTCGTCTGCCTCGACCTCCGCGGCGGTGGCGAGACGTGTCCCTAGCTCTCCCTTTCCTGAGCGAACCGTCACCGTTTTCAAGACCGAGGCGGGATCAATACGCTGATCGAATTCGACGAACATTAAAGTGTCGCGGGTGGTCGGGCCGGCCCCCGGGTACGCCTTTTTCACCTGCGGTGGCGGGGTCGCGAAGTCCCATGTTTTGGCCGATGTGAGCCTTCCGCCGGTGGCGGATGCGGTGCCGGCCGGGACGGCTACGGAATAGTTTGTGGCCATTGGGAAACGCCCGTCGGGCACAAAGAGCAGGGTCTTGGTCCCGACCCAGCGCCATTTTCCCGGCGGCTGCGGCGTGAGTCTGACCGGCACATCCTGCGCGGCGAGGTCTGTGTATGATGTCACTGCCACCATCGGCTGCGAAAACGTCACGTTCAGTTGAGGGGCCAGAGGTACGTCCCCATCAGGGGCGTAGCGCAAAATTTTAAGTGGGCCGGTCTCGCTTCTGTCAGGCGGCAAGCTTTGCGTGGGGGGTGGGAAGGAGACTTCGATTGTCTTGCCCGTCCGCGGCGGCGGCAGCGAACGATCCCTGAGCGCGAAGTCCTGCTCGTCTCCGGCCTCCGTTTTAACAGCCGGGAGGCGCTTGAGCACATTCTGGCTTTCGCTCTCAGAGAGGCGGGTCGCACGTGCGGCTTCCGGCGTGGGTTGCCGCTCAGAGGAGGCCTCGCCCTCGCTCAAGCGAAAACGGAGCCCCCGCTGTGTGTCGGTAGTCGGGTCTTCATTCATGGCGGTCTCTTCATCGCCTTCGCCCGTCTCACCCTGGGCTTTGTCGCTTGTCAGCGGCACGGCCATCGAGCGGGGAAAAGCCCCGCATAAGACGGATGCGACCAGCAGCCAGCAAATAATGGTCTCGCGAATCATCTTCACTCTATTCCTCTTACCTGGAATGGGATAAGCTGTCAAACTTTAGACACGGGCCGGATAAATAAAGTTCCCGGGGTAAAGCTCGGCGCACGGGACCCGGCGCGCGCCTTCCCTATTGAACGCTTTTGGTGCCGCATACTTGCGGCAGATTAATCTCAGGCGAGATTGGGCACGCCTCTTCTTCTATAGCGGGTCTCAGATGAGTGCGACCGATCTGCAAAAATTTGAACCACAGAGGGCGCAGAGGACACAGAGGAAAAACAGAGGAAACAAAAGCCGCGGGGTGCGCAGAGGAAAGAGAGAGAAAACAGATGCCGCTAGCTGCAGATTATTTGATGAATAATCGGTGACAGCACAACTAAAGCAAAGAGGCCGACGCCGGGACGCGGCTAGTGCTTTAGTTGTGCTGTCAGCAATGCCCGCACGCTCGGCGGATTTCAGACCGTGCGGCGGGTGATGGCGTGGTAGACTACCAGGAAAACTATCGCGCCGATCACAGCGACGAACAGGCTCCAGATGTTAAAGCCGGTTACGCCGCTCATGCCGACCAGGTTGAACAGGAAACCGCCAATCACTGCGCCGACAATACCGAGAACGATGTCGAGCAGAAGGCCTTCGCCAGTCTTGTTGACGATTTTACTGGCGATAAATCCGGCGATCAAACCTAACACGATCCAAGCAAGGATTGACATATTGTATTCTCCCTTTCCTTCGGTTCTACTTGTATCTACAGTTGACGGGCATGTGTAAAACTAATACGGCGACTCGGACGCGTGTCCCTAATTAACACGCTACCCGAGAGTCATAGAGTCTACGAGGTGAGATACAACTTTTGTGCCTGAACGCAAGATAGTTTAATTCATGGCCCGGGCGATGGCAAGCACCTGAAAGCCGTACAGATTGGCGACGCAGGTGTATGAAAAGCGGAGACCACCTGTGAGGAATGACTCTCCGCTGCTTACGGTCAGGTCGGCCGGAGTACCGCGAGCCGCAAGCCCGTGGGTGCGTACGGTGACCCACCCGCTCGCGGTACTCCTCCTCCCCGGTACAAACCACCTATGCGCGCTTCACGTTTCGACCGGGTTGTGCTCTTGCCGCAGTCTGATCAGCCGTCGCCCCAGACCTACCTGATACGTCCGTGCCCTGGGATACTTTCAGCTTCTCGACGCGCGCGGTCATGCGGCGGTCGAGATCAGCCACCTGCTCGGGCGTCAAATGATAGATGTTCGGCTGGTTGTGGTAGACCTTCGCGGCCGTCACCAGGTCGCCCTGCTTAAAGCCATGCTTTTCTGCTTTGGCGATCAATTCCTGAATCGTCATCGGAGGCGGCACAAGCGATAGAGGCGAAGGCTTCTCTTCGAGCACCTCCGGAACCGCCGAAGGCTTCGGCGCTTCGAGCGGCAGCTCGGTCCCGAACTCTCGCTTCATGTGATCGAGAAAATCTTTGAAGGTGACATCGCCGACCAACTCAAAGCCGACCTCGAAAGCCGAGCTGTTGCTCTTGACCACCTGGAAAACGCGCACGATCTCGCCGTCGCGCTCCTGGAGGGAGACTTCGACCATCACGTCCACGAAGTATTCAAGACCGCTGGCCGTCATCGGCAGCACGCGCCCCACCTCGTTGTCCTCCTTAGCCTCTTTGCCTCTCGCAGGAATCTGATCGGCGATGACGACCGACTTGCCGCTCTCGATACACAGGCGTCTCAACACCCCCTGCAAGATCATCTGATCCGCCGCTAACTCTTCGGCCGAGGGTTGCGCCAGCGGGTCATCGGTCCTTTCGCGCACCGCCGCGACCATCTCGCTGTGCTTGGCGCTGAAATACGCGGCCCACGAATCCAGCGCAAAGCAGCCGTAGTTCTGCTCACGCCCTTCGCCCGAGAGGGCCCAGTCGATAAATTCCGGCAACTCGTCGGGATGCTCAATTTCAAAGCCGTCAAACTGTTTCCCGACGCCTTTCAGAAGCCGCGACTTGCGCTCCACATCGAAGATGCAGAGGCGGCCCAGACCGGCCTCGGACATGCTCCGTATGAACTGGCTCTTGCCCGTGCCAGCACCGCCCCTGATCGCCATCACCAGCCGCTGTTGCCGTGGGCGGCGGCTGAGCGGATTAACCTTCGTTCTCGTCGTATTGTTCATAACTCTCTCCTCAATTAGCCGGTTCCGGCATCAATAAACTGGGTTGCTTAATGCAACACTTCATCCAAATCACCCCAAACGGCGCTTGGCGCTCTATTTATCAAACGGGCGCAGTCTAGCACATCGAGAGCGAGAATGGAACAAGATTTCACGGATGAAACAACAAAAAAAGAGAAAAATTAACTGAGCCATAAGGATCGAGCCAGGGAAGCCGTGGCGCGGGGCTAGAAATTGCCGGCTGGACATGTCCCCCGGGCTATGATTTAGTTACCCTGCTAATTACTAAAATTTCTGCAGGGAGAGAGAGAAATCACCGATGCGATACGCTAAAACTCTGATCGCTTTCTTGCTGGCCGGGTTGCTGCTGGCGGCCGGGTGCGTGAACGCGCCGCCCGAGCAGACGGGCGCGGGGGGCAGCCGCGCGAAGAAGGGGAATGGGCCCGTCCGGATAGGGTTTTCGATGGACACACTTAAGGAGGAGCGGTGGCAGCATGACCATGACCTGGTCATGGCGCGGGGCAAAGAGGTGGGCGCCGATGTTCTGGTCCAGGTGGCGAATGGCGATGATAAGGTGCAGACGCAGCAGGCCGAAAATTTATTGACGCAGGGGGTCGATGTGCTGATCGTCGCTCCGCACAACGGCGAGATCGCCGCCTCGATTGTCGAGTCGGCAAAAAGGCAGGGTGTGCCCGTGGTCAGCTACGACCGCTTGATCAGAAACAGCGACGTCGATCTTTACGTTTCCCACCAGGTCGTGAAGATCGGCGAGATGCAGGCGCAGTACCTCGTTGATCGCGTGCCCAAGGGCAATTATGTGCTGATCGGCGGATCGCCGACAGACAACAATGCGATGGTGTTGCGCCAGGGTCAGATGAACGTGTTGAAGCCCGCTGTCGACCGGGGCGACATTAAGATCGTATCGGACCAGTTTGCACGTGAGTGGCTGCCGAGCGCGGCGCTGAACATTATGGAGAACGCGCTGACGCAGACGAATAACAATATCCAGGCGGTGGTCGCCTCCAACGACGGCACGGCGGGGGGCGCGATTCAGGCGCTGGAGGGGCAAAAACTGGCCGGGAAGGTGCTTGTCTCCGGCCAGGACGCCGACCTCGGCGCGTGCCAGCGGATCGTCGAGGGCAAGCAGGCCATGACGATTTATAAGCAGCTCAAACCGCTCGCCGACGCGGCCGTCGATGCCGCCATCAAGCTTGCGCGCGGTGAAAAGGTGGAAACATCCACCACCGTCAACAACGGCAAAAAGGAGGTTCCGGCCATTCTGCTGGAGCCGCTAACGGTTGATAAGAGCAATATATTGAATACCGTGATCAAGGATAATTATCACAAGCTGGAGGAGGTCTACCGCAACGTGCCGCGCGATCAGTGGCCGCAAAACCCGCAGACCGCATCGGCGGGTAAATAATTCTGCGCGCTCTGGAGGCGCAAAGGTCGCAAGCCTTAGGCTAACCGCTATTATACTGCTGTCACTGCGACCACGGCTGGGGTTGACGATCCCACCGATGCCGGCGCAGTTGCGCGTGCAGATCACGGGGCAGCGGGCCGGCGTCACTGGCCGCGATGTTTGTCTCCACATTACTGATTTTGCGCATGCCGGGAATAATGGTGCTGACCGTCGGGTTGTTCAGAATGAATCGCAGGGCCATCATCGGCATGGTCATACCCTCGGGCACAAGCGGTTTCAGCGCGTCGGCCCGCTCGACGCTTGCGGTCAGATTCTCCGGTACAAAGTAGGTGTTGCGCCAGTCACCCTCGGGCCACTTGCTGTCGCGTGTGAGTGTGCCGGTGAGTGTGCCTTCGTCAAAGGGGACGCGCGCGATGACCGCCACGTCCGTCTCACGGCAGGCGGGGAATAACTGGTCCTCTGGGTTCTGATCGAAGATGTTATAGATCACTTGGACGGCGTCGATGAGACCGCTCCGCACCGTACGGACGCCGTTCCACGGCTCCCAGCGGTTGATGCTGATGCCGACCGCCTTAAGAAGTCCCTGACGCCTCAACTCGTCCATCTTTTTAGCCCAACGGTCGTCATCCATCCAGCTGTCCTCCCAGGTGTGAAACTGCATGAGGTCGAAGCTTTCGAGCCCTGAGTTCTGAAGGCTTCTGTGCACATACTCCTCGATGTGTTCGGGCGGGAAGCAGTCATCGAGGGTGAACTCACGGCGGCTGGGCCATTTGAAGTTGCGCGGTGGGATCTTGGTCGCGGTGTAGAGGCGTCGCGAAGGGTTGGCGCGGACGAGCCGGCCCAGCAGTCCTTCGCTGCGGCCTTCGCCGTAACCCCACGCCGTGTCGAAGAAATTGCAACCCAAATCTACAGCGTGTTGCAGGGAATTGAGCGACTCTTCATCGTTTGACCCGCTCCAACTCCCCATACCCCACATGCCGTAGCCGATCTCGCTCACCATCCACCCCATTCTTCCAAACCGCCGGTATTTCATCGTCGTAACCCCCCAGGTAAAATAAGGTTAAAAAATTCATTTGCAGCTTACGGGTAAACCGCAATTCTACTCCAGTTTAACCTGCCCGTGTACTGCCGGTCTGCCCATTTTCACCTGAAAATCTTAAGTTTATTTGGCAGGTCTGGGGTGCTTGATGGCGCGGCTGGTGCGAGAGTGAAATCGTGCTGGGCTTCGGTCAAAGTGACTCTTGACAGGAAGAGTCAGGTGAGGTAGATTATTAGCATTAGGACAATTCTGGGGAAGGCTGTACTCGCACCCTCCCGCTAAACTAGGGATTGTCGGCGAGAGAAGAGTCAAACACTGAGACTCTCTACAGCTAGTCGGTGAACGTAGGCACCGCTTCCAAAAAATTGCGCCGGAGCTTTCCGGTGCGCGCTCCGTCGCCCTGCTGAACAGGACCGCCTGTTGTTGCGGGGCGATGTCGTTTTTGGACCACCCTTAAAATAACTAAAAATAGGACGGAAACCTTACCTCCTTTTGCCTTTTATCTGACGTAGACCGGGTTGGAAATTATCCAGGGCTTGTCGCGGAGAGGGTTTTGAAGCTGAGGCAGGTAAGCCTCGATGCGGTAGACCCCCGTTTGATTGACGAGAAACTCCTGACTCGTTGTTTCATCCCCTTCGTGAACTGCTGCCCCGTCTTTAATCAGTACAATTCGACTCCGGACCGGAGTCGTGACCTTTAGTCGAACCACGTCATGCAGCCCTATCTCATCCCCCATAATCTTTTTCTCAGTCCCATTTTCGGCGGTGAAGGTGAAATTCGTCCCGTCGCAAAAAAGATCGAACGAGATAAAACAATGCCCGCCGGCCAGTGCCTGAAGAAGGGCTTCCGCACTCAGAGGTCTCTCTTGATCGATCAGCACGTGAGTGCGCACAACGTGAAAGCTTCTTTCGTAGGGGTCAAGCATGAGTCCCAGAATTTTCCTGCCAGTCGCGTCTTCAAGGCTCAAGCCGATATTGGAATGGGCGTCATTTCCTGCAACCGCGACGATCTTCCGGGTCTTCGTTGCCATCAAGTCGTCCCATTTTTTTAGGTCCCCGGCCGGCCGCTCATAAAAGGTGGCGAACAATAGATCCGGATAGCTCCGGTACGACCACAGCCCGTCAAAAAAAGCCACCAGCGGGTTGATCCGGCGCGCGTTCGTATACAGGTTGTAAACTTCTATCCCGGTATAATCGTCGGCATCCCAACCGTGAAACTCCTGGGGGTAAGCGACGAAAGCGAGGCCCCCCTGCGCCCTCTCCTGAGTGATAACCTCCTGCGTCGGGGTTGAGCCCGCCGCAGCGGCCAAGGCGCTTCCCGGCATCAGCAGCAAACGATCCTTACCGGCGGTACTCACTTCGCTGCCGTTGATGAAGAGGACTCCCTTGTGAACTCCCTTCAAGGTCATTTCGGCGGTGTCTATGTATTCCGACGGGTGTTCCGTCATGACGACGAAGTTGAGTCCGTTGTCATTGGCCGACTTAATGATCTCAGCGAGAGTGCCTGTGCTGTGTCCTCCGAGCATGGAATGAACATGAATCACGCCTTTATAGTCGGCGTAGACGTTTCCCGTATGAGTCGCCGCCCGCCCGGAATTTAATTGCTCAATCGTGGTGTGGAGACGGCCAAGCCTGTAACGCCTGTAGGCGAAGGGGGCCTGGGAGACTAAAACAATTCCCAGCAGGGAGAGGGTTACTTTCTTCCAGAGTTTCATCATAAGCCCGCCGTGTCGGACGGCGCTCATCCTAGCTCTCGAAATCAACCGAAACGACGTGCTCGCTGATTTCACGCCCGAACTCCACGACGGCAACATGATTCGGGTGAACGGTATAGGCTTCAAGCGCGGCGCGGTCGCGAAAGACGGCGGCCAATCCCGTGTCGTAAGAGCGCGGGAGCCGGAGCGTGTCAAAGCCGGCGTTGAAGCTCTGGATCCCCGGCACCACGGAAGAGAGGCGACGGAGCCGCGCCACGTGTTCATCGCGCAGGGCCTGTTCGACATCAGCCCGATATTTCCAGACAACAATATGAGTCAGCATAATTTGAATTAACCCCCAGTCCTGGTTTGGCATGACTATTGTTCTTGCGACCAACCGAGGCCCGTCTCGTCAATCACTGCGCCTGCGGGGCAGCATGTTGATAGCCCGAAGCAAGATCACTGATCTGAGCTCCGGCCGTAGCGGCAGGTGCTATCTCGCCGGTGAGATTAATCCGACCTATAACATGTCGCTCCTACCGGAGCGATCACTGATATTCTGCCCCGTTGCTATAAACATTTCGTCGCTGCCGGGACTAAAAGCAAGCCAATCATCATGTGATCTTCTCTATCCCTGTTCATTTGCCTCACACCACCTGCGCGTGACCTCGTGGCGGTAATTAAACAGCTTTTGCAAGCGGGGCACAACCACCAGCGGCGCGCCGATGTGTCCCAGGAATCCGAGCGGGGGTTGATACTCTATGTCGTCGCACAGAACAGCGCCCGACGCGTGTGGCCTGACAATGTGCCGGTGACGCCAGCGATGAAACGGCCCTTTAATCTGTACGTCTTCAAACATCCGCGGCGGATCGTAAACGGTGTGCTCGGCGACCCAGCGCACGGTGAAAAGGCCAAACACTCTTGTGTCTATCACCGCGCGCGAGCCGACGCGTGAAATCTGAGCTGGTTCGACAATACGCGCATTTTCCCAGAGTGGTAAAAGACGCTTGATCGCGTCGGGCAGCTCGTGAAAAGCGAAAACGCGCTCGGGCGTCGCTCGTATCACGCTCTCTTTGACGAATCGCACGCGCCGGTCTCCGCTACTTCAAAAACCGGTCGAACCATGCGACGGTTCGTTCGAGCGTATCCACACGGTGGCGCGGCTCGCGAAAACCATGACCTTCGCGCGGGTAACGCACGAGCATCGCCTCGACGCTGCGCCGCTTGAGCGCCATATACATCTCTTCGGCCTGGGTGATATGCACGTCGTTGACCTGCTCACCGTGGATTAAGAGCAGGGGCGTCTGCGCCTGGTTAACGTAACGCAACGGCGACCACCGCCACAGCAGCTCGTAATCGTCCCACGGAAAACCGCCGAACTCCGCGTGGACCAGGTCCTGGTAGAGGGAGGTCGCATAGAAACTGATCAGATTACTCACGCTCGCCAGGGACACGGCGGCCTTAAAGCGCGGCGTTTGCGTGACGATCCAGTTGGTCATAAACCCGCCGTAGGAGCCGCCGGTCACGCCCAAGCGGTTTGGGTCAATCCATGGATGTCTGCGCAGTGCTTCGTCCACACCGAGCATCAAATCGCGGTAGTCGCCGCCTCCCCACTCCTTCAGCGACCCGTCTGAGAACTTCTGCCCGTACCCGCTTGACCCGCGCGGGTTCAAATAAAGCACCGCGTAGCCGCCGGCCGCGTAAGCCTGAAACGCCGGATTGAAACCGTAACCGTACATCCCGTGCGGCCCGCCATGCACACTCAAGATCAGCGGGTAGCGCTGGCCTTCGCGGAATCCGACAGGCTTCATCAGCCAGCCTTGAATCGACGTGCCATCAAAACTCCTGAAGTTGATCACTTCTGGTTCGATGAGTTCAAGCGAACGAGTATATTCCTCATTATGGCGGCTAACACGTTGTAGGGAGGTAGCCATGTTTGTTATAGAACCGCTCCAGACTTCCGCGGGATGTAAGGCGTCGCCCATTGTGAATGCTAGTCTCGTAATGTGAAAGGTTCCTCTTTTTGAGACATTAAAAGAAAAAGTGTTAAGGCTGAACCCACCGATTTGAAACGGGCGTGACGGCATAAACATTTCGCCTGGGCGTTGCTGGGAAGAACTGATACTACCGAAAACCCGCTGCGCGTCACCTCCATCAATCCCAATTCGATAAAGAAAGATTTGTCCTCCGTCACCAGCTAGAAAAAAGATTGTTCGGCTATCTCCAGACCAGCGAGGACTACGTGCGCGACGATCCAGCGCGGCTGTGAGTTCGCGGCTTACACCTCCGCTCGCATCAATGACCCAGACGTGTGTATCTTCGGCGACGCTGTCAATCGTCGTCACGTCCCGCTTGGTCGCCGTGTAAGCGAGCCACTTGCCGTCGGGCGACCACGCCGGCTCATATTCGCAGCCGCGCGTTTGTGTGATTTGCCGCACACGCCCGTCCATATTGACAGCGAAGATATCGGAGTTGTTGTTGGCGTCCGGGTCGGGTTCGTGATTGGAAAGATACGCGATCTCGTGGCCGCGCGGGCTCCATGTGATGGCGTGGTCGTAGTATCGCCCGAATGTCAGTTGCCGTGGCTCGGGCTTATCAACATCCGTGATCCAGATATGCGTGCGCGCGCGGTCGGAAAAACTGGTGCGGGATTTGTACTGGATGCGGTCTATGACGCGCGGATCGTCAGTCCTGTCTTCCGTCGCGCTTTCGTCGTCGCTGGCGGAAATGAATGCAATGCGGCGCGAGTCGGGCGACCAGGCGAGAGATTCACCAGCGTAAGTAATGAAAAAGTTGGTCTCGCGCAGAGACGCAACGAAGCGAGGCTGATGATCAGTGAGAGCAGCAACCCAAATGCCGCTCTGTCCGTCATGGATCGCGCGAAAAGCTATGCGCTTACCGTCAGGCGACCAGCGCGGGTTAGTCGCATTCAAACCGCCATCGAGAAGGGGCGCGCTCCCTCGTCTCACGTCAGTTGTGCGCGCGATCCACAGAGTGCTGCGGGTCGCGTCGCCTTCCGCGGTGGACACGGTGTAGACGACCCATTCTCCGTCCGGCGAGATCTGAGGGTCACCGACACCGGCAATGCCAAGCGTATCGGCGGGCCTCATCACACGCTTCACCTGTGCAAGTGAGGTATATGCCGCAACCAAAATCACACAAGCTGTAAGAGTAATTCTCTTCATACGTTTCACTAGTCCATTTCGTTCTCAGTCACGTTAAAGGCTCAAGCAAAGGCGCAAAGAGTAGAACAGTTATTATGGTGTGTTGTGTGGTTGTGAAAGACGCGCGGCCTGTTCGTTCAAAAGTTCCCATGCGCGACGTACGTGCGCTTCGGTGGTGCGGATGTTGCCGATGGCCAGGCGTAGCGTGAGCGCGTTGTGCAAGCGCGTGTGCGAGAGGAAAGCTTCGCCCGTCGCGTTGACGCCGTGCATGATCGCTTCATTGAGCGCGTCGAGGCGCGCGGCGCGTGGCCCTTCGGTTTCCGAAGCCACCGGCGGGCACGCGCGAAAACAGACGAGGCTGAAAGGAACGGGCGCAAGCAGCTCCCAGCCGGGCGCGTCTTTAACCCAGGAGGCGAAGAGGCGGGCCAACCGGCAGTGTTCGCGGATGCGCGCCGCGAGCCCTTCGTGGCCGAAATAACGCAGGATCATCCACAATTTAAGGGCGCGAAAACGGCGTCCCAGTTGAATGCCGTAGTCCGATGGGTTGCGAACGGTCTCGGCCTCAGGCGTCCGCAGGTATTCGGGCACGAGCGAGAAGGCGCGGCGCAGGAGTTCCATGCGGCGGCAGTAAAATGCTGAGAGATCGAAGGGCGTGAAGAGCCACTTGTGCGGGTTGGTGACGAACGAGTCCGCGCGCTCGCAGCCCGCCAGAATGTGGCGCATTTCCGGCACAACGGCCGCCGAACCGGCATACGCCGCGTCAACATGAAGCCAGATCCGATGCCTTTCGCAAACGCCGGCAATCTCGGGCACCGGGTCGATGCTTGAAGTCGAGGTCGTGCCGACCGTGGCGACGACACAGAGGGGCAGCACCCCGTCGCTCCGGTCCTCCTCTACGGCCAGCGCGAGAGCGTGCGCGTCCATGCGGAAATCGGCGTCGGTCGAGACCTTGCGGAGCGAGCGCTGGCCCAAGCCCAGGGTGATGACGCCCTTTTCGATAGACGAGTGGGACTGCTCCGAAGTGTAGACGCGCAGGAGCGGGAGGTCCGGACGACCGCTCATGCCTTCTTCGCGTATGCGCAAGTTCAGGCCCTCACGGGCGGCCGCAATCGCGTGCATACTCGAGACGGAAGCGGTGTCGTAGATGATGCCCTCAAAGTCTGACGGAAGGCCCATCATCTGCCGCAGCCAGTCGAGCGCAACAACCTCAAGCTCGGCGGCGGCGGGCGAAGTGCGCCAGAGCATCGATTTGGCGTCGAAGGCGGCGCTGAAGAGCTCGCCGAAGATGCCGGGGGCGGAAGTGGAAGTGGCAAAATAAGCGAAGAAGGCCGGGTGACTCCAGTGGGTGAGCGCGGGCATGATGAGCCTGTCCACGTCCGCCAGAATCGCCTCCATCGCTTCACCCTTTTCGGGCGGGGCGGAAGGAAGCTGCGCGCGCAACTCGCCGGGTTCGACTTGCGCCAGAACGGGGCGCTCTTCGATGTGTGCAAAATAGCGGCCGATCCAATCGATAATTTCACGCCCGAAGCGGCGAAAAGCATCCTCGCCCATGTCGCCCGCCGGCGGCGCAAATACGTTCGATTTATCTTCCGACTGCTTCATAAATTTGACGTCGAGTAAAATATCTAATGGCGGAGGGAAGTCAGAGTATCGCATGAGCTCGGCCAATAAAGAAGGATGGCGGAGGGCCGAAGATCTCATGGGACTGTTTATAGCAAGATGCGAATGGATGTAAGCCGGAGCCTCACCACAGAGACACAGAGGGCACAGAGGGGGCACTGAGAATACAGCTTACACCCTGCGGTCGTCTGCTATAGATCTTCGTTGTCAGACGCGCAAAAGAAAAAGGGAAGTCCCGTGGACTTCCCTTTTTGATTTTAAAGTAGGAGATTGGGGTCTCAGTAGTAAATTTCTTCGCCCCTGTTCTTCTTCCACTCGTTCTCAAAGTACTTGGCATCATCTTCGTTGCGCGGATTGACGCCCATGACGATGCCGCCCTTCTTAATACCTTCTTCGTAGCGCTTGACGCGCTCTTCCGGGATGCCCGCTCCGATAAGAGCGCCGATCAAACCGCCGGTGGCGCCACCGGCGCCTGCGCCAGCTAGAGCCGCCGCTAGTGGTCCGGCGACGAGCAACCCGAGACCGGGCAGCGCCAAAGTAGTGCCGATAGCTGCGATTGCCGCCAGCGTTGCGCCGACAGTGCCGCCAATAGCCGCTCCGGTGCCGGCGCCCTCCAGCGCCTTGTTGCCGAGTTCCGTTTCTTTGCCATCACCGGTGAAGTGTTTCTTGCGAGTATCCTCTGACATCAGCAAGCTGACGTCATCTTTGCCATAGCCACGGCTACTAAGCGACCCGTAAGCGCGCTCGGCGCTCTCTCTGTCTCTGAACAGTCCGGTCATAATGCGCGATTGTCCAGTTGTTGCTCTTGTTGGCTCTGCCATAATGTTAGTCCTCCCTAGCTGTTAAAAGGCCTTGAGTTGTCACGACGCACTTAATTTCTCCGCACGGCATCGTGTTGTGTACGATTTTGCGTCTCAAAAACGTAGCTATTGGGGGAATGAATAAAGAGCTTACTGGAACGCTCATAAACTTGCAAGTTTGAGCGGTAAAGATGAGAATAATTACTGGTTCAGGCGAGCCGCGTGATGAGGTCAAAAAATAAACACTCGACACGCAACATTAAATCGGTATAATGCACGGCGCGTTGGACTTACTCTCGGTAGGAGTTCCCCCTGCGGACGGCTCGCCACGTTTGTGCTCATCTAAGGTAATTAATGGCGAGGGTTGGGCGCGGCGTCCGCATCAGAGTGGCGAAAGATATCTCTCCCCGGTTGCCTGGGCTTCCAGCACCAAGAAAAGTTCGATCGATGCTACGCTCCAGACTTTCATTGAAGTTTTTAGACAGGGGCATGATCTAAGTCTCGTCAGCCTTTGGAGGGAAAAGAATGGCGGAAGCTGCCGCCCTGGCCGAAGATAAAAGAACGGGATTTATCCGTGGGCTCGGCTTACTGGATTCAACCATGATTGTTGCCGGATCAATGATCGGATCCGGCATTTTTATTGTCTCGGCTGATATCAGCCGGCAAGTCGGCTCAGCCGGCTGGCTCATCCTGGTGTGGGTCGTGACGGGGCTGTTGACCGTGGCGGCGGCGCTCTCCTACGGCGAGCTGGCGGCGATGATGCCGAAGGCCGGCGGGCAATACGTCTATTTACGTGAATCATACTCGCCGCTGTGGGGCTTCCTCTACGGCTGGACGCTGTTTCTAGTTATCCAGACCGGCACGATTGCCGCCGTCGCCGTCGGCTTCGCTCGCTTCCTGGGTGTGCTCGTGCCAGCGGTCTCGCCAGCGGCGTGGGTCATCCGCCCCGTCAACATCTCCTCGAACTATGCCATCAGCCTGTCGTCGCAGCAGTTGATAGCGATACTGCTAATCATATTGCTCACTTTCGTCAACACGCGCGGCCTCAAGCTCGGCAAGCTGATCCAAAATGTCTTCACTTCTGCCAAGACGGTCTCGCTCCTGGCGTTGATCCTGCTCGGCATCGTCGTCGGCCGCAACGCGGCCGCCGGCGCAAACTTCAGCGACCTATGGACGCCGCGCGGGGTGGACATGATCAAGCCAGACTTCTCGTTCGTCCCGGCTGTTTCGGCCGCCGGCGGTGCGTTCGGGCTCTTCATCGCTTTTTGCGTCGCGCAGGTCGGCTCGCTATTTTCCGCCGACGCCTGGAACAACATTACGTTCACGGCGGGCGAGGTGAAGAACCCGCAACGCAACATTCCGCTCTCGCTGGCCGCCGGAACCGGGCTCGTCATCACGCTTTACGTTCTGGCGAACATTGCGTATCTGATGACGCTGCCCCTGGCAAAGATCCAGCAGGCGCCCGATGATCGAGTGGCAACAGCGGCGCTTGAAGTAATCTTTGGCGGCGCCGGGGCGACGATCATGGCGGTTGCTATTATCATCTCAACGTTTGGCTGCAACAACGGGCTGATACTGGCCGGCGCTCGCGTTTATTACGCGATGGCGCGCGACGGCCTGTTCTTTAAAGCGACCGGCAGGCTCAACGATAAACACGTGCCGGCGATGGGCCTGGTGCTGCAATGCGTCTGGGCCTCTTTGCTCGTGCTGCCACGGACACGTAAGTACGGTCCGACCGGCGCGCCGCTCGCCGACCCGACCACTGGATTCCAGCAGTACGGCAACCTCTACAGCAACCTGCTCGATTATGTGGTGTTTTCAGTGCTGATCTTCTATGTGCTGACCATCATTGGGCTATTCATCCTGCGCCGCAAGCGCCCCAGCGCCGAGCGGCCTTACAGGGCGTTTGGCTATCCGTTGATCCCGGCGCTCTACATCATTGCCGCAACGGTCATCATGATCGTGCTGATCATCTACCGGACACAAACCACCTGGCCCGGCCTGGTGATTGTTCTCACAGGTATTCCAGTCTATTTCATCTGGAGCAGGGTCGGCGTGCCTTTGCCTGACACGGCGGCAGGTTATTCGGTGGAGGACAAAACATAATTCGAAGGCGGGCCGTCGGAACGTGTTAAAATAGCGACACGGCTGTGAGGGTGACTTATCGGATCTATAATTTGGAAGCTTCATCTACTCAAGAGCGGGTGACTGCTCTAAAAAACTCGGAGAGGGTTCACCAATGGCCAACCAACTTTTCGCAAGGAAACCGCTCGGCTTGCTACTCCAGGAGATGGAGGGCGAGAACCGCCTGCGCCGGGTGCTCGGCCCCGTTCAACTGACGGCCCTCGGCGTGGGCGCGATTATCGGGACGGGCATTTTTATCCTGACCGGCGAGGCGGCGCACGACCGCACCGGCCCGGCGCTGATGCTCTCGTTCGTCCTGGCCGGATTCGCCTGCGTCTTCGCGGCGCTCTGCTACGCGGAGTTCGCCTCGATGGTTCCGGTCGCGGGCTCGGCCTACACTTACGCCTACGCTACCTTGGGCGAGCTCTTCGCCTGGATCATCGGCTGGGACCTGGTGCTCGAGTACGCCGTCGGCTCTTCGACGGTGGCGCACGGCTGGTCGGCGCACTTTCAGGAGTTCATCCCGCTGCTCAACCTCCACGTCCCTAAAGCCGTCGCGACGGCACCGTTCGACTACATCCCCAAGACCGGAGAGTTCACCGCCACAGGATCTTACTTTGACCTCCCGGCGGTTCTGATCACGTTCATCCTGACGGTGATTCTCGTTAAAGGAATCAGAGAGAGTGCGACCTTCAACGCCGTGATGGTGATCATCAAGGTCGCGATCGTACTGATGGTGATCGGCATCGGAGTCTTCTTCATCAACCCCGCGAACTGGCATCCGTTCGCGCCCTACGGCTATACGGGCATAAATATCTTCGGCTGGCACGTCGCGGGCATGGAGGGCCTGGGCGGAGAGCCGCTCGGCATGTTCGCCGGCGCGGCCATCATCTTCTTCGCCTACATCGGCTTCGACTCCGTTTCGGTCCACTCGGAGGAGGCGCGCAAACCCGCGCGCGATGTGCCCATCGGCATTGTCACCTCGCTCATCCTCTGCACGGTCCTCTACATCGCCGTCTCGGCCGTCTTGACGGGGATGGTGCCGACGCCGGAGATCAACAGAGACGCGGCAATAGTCGACGCCTTCCGGCGCGTCGGCCTCACCTGGATGCAGTACCTTGTGGCGGCGGGCGCGATGACGGGCATCACCTCAGTTCTGCTGGTGATGATGCTCAGCCAGCCGCGCGTGATGCTGGCGATGGCGCGCGACGGGCTGGTGCCGCAGGGCTTCTTCGGCGACATCCACCCGAAGTTTCGCACCCCCTGGAAATCAACGATCCTGACGGGCGTCTTCGTCGCGGCGATGGCAGGCTTCCTGCCCCTGAGCGTGCTGGCCGAGATGACCAACATCGGCACGCTGCTCGCGTTCGTCATCGTCTGCGGCGCGGTGCTCGTCATGCGTCGCACGAACCCGGATGCCGCGCGCCCCTTCCGCGCGCCGCTCGTCCCGTTCGTCCCTATCATGGGCATCCTGACCTGCCTGCTCCTGATGTTCTCGCTGCCCTCGGCCAACTGGTGGCGTCTGATTATCTGGCTGTTGATCGGATTTGTGATCTACTTCAGCTATGGCCGGCATCACAGCGTGATGTCGCGCCATCTCGCTCATGAGATCGCCACTCATGGTATTTCGCCGGCGGGTCAGACGGTCACGGACCCGGACGCGCCGCCCAGTAGCCCGGTGGGGGACTGAGGCGAAACGCCCTTTGGAGAGAAGCGGGCGGCCCGCTCAAGCTTGAGCCGGCCGCTCAGTTTTTGCTCCTCCGAGAGTGATTTTCATGTATTGAGCCTTACCTAAATTACTTTACAACTCATAACAATCCCGCGGCTTTGCCGCTTCGGCTGTGTGGAAAGCCGGAGGCTTTCCATCGCAACACAACCTA
>CAYLJO010000057.1:0-29219 GCA_964383905.1 uncultured Blastocatellaceae bacterium | reverse complement strand
TGTTCATCTGGCTTGTGCCTTAATCACACTCAAAAGGGTTTTGGGATGACTTCTAGTAAATCGTGAATAGATAAGAGCCTTGGTTGTCTTATTGCTATTTACACTTCGCGATCTACTATTTACGATCTTGCTTTAGCCAATTACTGATTGCTGACTACTGATTACTCGTTACTTCTTTCCAGGCGACGATTGCGTAATCCATCGGCCCGTAGAAATATTCATTGAAACGCCGGACGAGGTCGCTGTCCCCTTCCACTCTGTTCGTGTCCGAAGGATTCAAATTCATCACGCGGACGCGATTGAACCCTCTGGATTCGACCATAAACCGCATGATCGGGCCCGGCAAAGGGTTGCGATGAGTCGGATCAAAATAGAAGTTGCAGCTCCCGACGAGAACGTTCTGCGGATTCGGTGTTTCGAAAATAACCATCCCGCCCGGCTTTATCACGCGCACCGTCTCGTCGAGCAGCTTTACCAGAACTTCAATCGGTAGGTGCTCGACGATATGAAAGCCCGTGACCGCGCCGAGGCTCTCGTCAGGAAGATTCCGCAAATAATTCATCAGGTCACCTTCGGCAACATCGAGCCCGCGCCCCCGGCACTGTGCGACGAGGATATGATTGAGGTCTACGCCGCTCGACTGCAGTTTTTCCTCTTTCAATAGCTCCAACCACTCGCCGCGACCGCAGCCGATATCAAGGATGGGCATGGCCGCCGCACCGACTTTTGCTTCCCGGAGCAGCGGCAGGTAAATTTTCAGGCGCTGCTTGATCTGGGCGCGGCTGCCGCGAAATTGATCTTCAAACGAGACGTAAAAAGCGTCCAGGGTGTGCCGCTCTTCACCGGCGATGGCCTGTAACTGCTGCCGGTCGAAAGGCGCGGGTAGACGTTTGCTCGCTTCCTCCAGCAGCCGTGAGACGCGCTGCCCCTGCGACACCAATTCGGTCCGTATCTGCTGCTGATTTTGCAAAGCGCGTTCCACCTCGGCCTTCAGTTCCCGGGTTAATGATTCGATATCTTCCTCAAGATGCTGTTTTAACTCCTCGAGACGATCAATAATCTCGGCTCGCATCGCCTGCTGCGACTCAATAATTGCCTGCTGCTTCTGGGCGAGAAATTCAGCCTGCTGCTGATGGCGTGCAAGCGCCAGTGACACCTCCCCGGAGTACCCGGCGACCTGCGCGCTCACTTGATCCATGTGTTCGACGATCCGCTCCTGTTGAGCCAGGACGTGGGCTTCGAGTTGCTGCTGGTAGCGCATCGCCGCCGGCAAGCGCGCCAACCCGACACACAGGTTGAGCAGATAGCCGAGGACCGGAAGACGGTACGCCTGCCTGATGACGGCGGGCAGCAACAGACCCTTGATTTGAACTTTTTTTGCACGGCCTTCCGGCGAGTAGCGCAACCTCGCGAGGATCTCTATTTTGTTGAGACGGCCTGCGCGTAACCGCTCGATGAACGCGGTGAATCCAGTGTCATCAGGGTACCGCTTGAGGATCGCGAGATAAGCGTTCTGAATAAAATTGCGGTCGTGATACTGCAGCAGCTCGTTGACATGATACGGGCTATCGCTCCGCTGTTTAAATTCGGGCTGGAGGGCGAGCGGGGCGATCTCTATATGTGAAGGCGTATCGGTGCGGCGGAACGCGCCCGTCCCGGCCGCCGCCGGAAACGAATCGGTTGGAGTGGTTATTGCAGCGTACTGACCGGCGGCCCCGCTTCGCGCGGCAGCCTCCTTGATCCTGAGCCTCAAGCTATCAATATTAAAATCGGGTTCGTTGATTTCACCCATGCGGCTTCCCCCACGAAACCTCTTCACTAGGGCGGGTTTGTAATAGCATGTATAGAGGATTCATTACTAATCAGCAGGGGCTGCTACCATCAATTCTCAATTGATTATGCTTTCCTCTGTGTTCCTCTGTGGCGCAGATCGCCTCTTTCCATACATCCAAGTGAGATATGCTCTCACGCGGGGTGAAGGCTACGAGCTAAAGCTCATCGGCGTCGGGCTACCCGATAGCGCCAGGCTATACCGTTGCCCCAAATTTCAAGGCCCGCGCGATCACGCCGGTCGAGCGCTCGCGCGGGCCTGATGTCCGCGATAAAATCGATGACGCCAACCCCGTGTCTATGGATTGATTGTGATATGCGGGGCGGTGTCTGCCGGCCGACTCGACAAGGTCTGCCCACTAATGGTGGCGGTGACGATGATCGGCACGTTGCCCACCCCGGCTAAGGAGGCAGGCAATTTGACGTTTATCAGGTCAAAGCCGAACATGTTGGTATTAGGCCCGACGAAGATTACCGCGTCGCCCGTGATATCGACCGTGCCGATAGTCACCTTAATCTGACTCGGCTGCGCCTTACGCACGCCCGTCAACATGATCTCCAGCACGGTCGCTACCGTATTGCCGTTCATATCGGTGGACATGACGCTGAAAGGCTCGCCCGTTCGATTTCTGGGATTCGTCACGTTTGTGACTACCGCGCGCCCGCCGGGGCCGTTCGTGCTGGTAAAGATGTCCGGTTGGGCGGCGATAACTTGAAGCGTGCTGCGGATCACCGCGCCGTTGTTGTTTACGACAACGGGGTACCCGCTCGTGCCCGAAGTGGCGAGGCCGACCGGCACGACGAAATCTATCTCGCCCGGGCTGACCGAGTAGAGACCGGCCGCGGCACCGTTGACAGAAACGGAGACGCCGTTCAGTTCGACAGGAAGCGGAGGCGCGTTGGACTCCGAGGCACTGCCGGCCATTTGACTCGACGTCGCAAGCGCTGTCGCCGAGCGGGCAATGGAAAGCTCACCGGACGCCAGACCCGGCACGGGCGAAACGGTAGGTGTTGGACTCGGAGTCGGACTCGGGCCGGCGACGGGAATATTGCTCGCCCCGGTAGCATAGGAGATGGCATTGGCCGATGCCGGCGTCTCACTCGTTGAAGGCGGAACGAGCAGGTAAAAGGCTTGCGTCGCACCGTTTGATGGAATCCCGCCGCCGAGCTCCGTCCGCCCCAGGCTGAAGGAGAGGCGGCGCGTCGTGTTGGTCGTGAACGGCTGCAACGACGCAATGTTAGAAGGTGGATTATTCGTCAGTCGCGTGAAAGTGTTTGGCGCGGAAACGGGCGCAGAAAAGATTTGCACGGCACCCGTATTCGGGTTCAAGCCATCCGTGGCAGTTGTCGGAAAGGTTCCATCAGTCTTAAAGTTCAAGCCTGACGCAAAGACAATCGTGCTGCTATCACCCGTAAAGGTCGGAAAGCGCAGCACCTCGCTGACATTAGACGGGGCGCGTGGGCCGACCTGCGTGAATGACTTCACGCCGATGTTGTAGATGAAAACCGCTGTCTTGGTTTGGATGGCACCGGCGCCCGTCAGATCTGCGGATGATTCAAAGGCCAGCAGATTTCCGTCGCGGCTCAGGCGGCGCCCCGGACTCAGGATATTGACGCTGACGGCGGCGCTCGGCGACGTCGTATGCGTCACTTGGCGGATGTTGCTCGCGGCCGCGCCGTCAAAGTTGGCGACGAAGATTTCCGCATTGCCGTTGCCCTTACCGTCGTCATTGTTCTCGCCCGTGATGTTTGAGTTGGCGATGAAAGCCAGCACCGTGCCGCTGCCGTTGAGCGATGGATTTTCGTTGAAGACGAGAGCGCCCTGCGTGTTGGTCGCCTGAGTAAACTTGCCCGTGTTCCGGTTAAAGATAAAAATCTCAGGGTTACCGTCCGCGTTGCCTCCCGTCACCAGGTCGCGCGTCGAAACGAAAGCGATGATCGACCCATCATCATTGATGGCGGCATCGCGATTGTCGTCGGCCACAAAGGGTAAAGTCGTCGTGCTGCCCGGGAGCGGCAAACGGCTCGCGGGCGTATTGGTCACGCGCGTAAACGTACCCGCGTCTAAACCTAAAGGCGGAACGATATCCGCGCCGCTTGATAAACTCACGTCAACGACCGGCGGGAGATCATAAACCCATATCTCCTGGTTACCGTCAGCCTTAAGCGCCGCGAGATTGGCCGGATCATTGCCGTCAAAGCTGGCGGGATTCGACGCGTTCGAACTGAACACGATCCGGTAGATCAGCTTGCCGTCACCCGTAACGGTCGGCGTATTCGTGATGATCGGCCTATTGTTGCTTACTTCAACAGCGATCGTACTCTGATCGACGGCCGCAGGGCATGCGCCGGGACTAGGACTCGGGGTCGGGCTTGGGGTCGGAGTCGGACTGGCCACCGGGTTTAGAGCGCTCTTTGTGTCTGTGATCTGATAGGTCCGTCGTTGCGCATAATCGTAGAGAAAGATCTCACGGTTGCCGTCCGCGTTGCTGTGTCTGGACTTATCCGTCGCCAGATCACCCGTCGATTCGAAGACTACGAAGCGACCGTTGCCGCTGATGTCATTAACAAACGTATCGCCGCACGAAGAACTGATCTGCGCGACAAAGGGGTCAGGCGTCGGACTCGCGTTTTGAGCCAATACACTTGCGCCGCAAAGGAAAGTGAACGCGACTACGGCGCATGACAAACGAAAAGCTTGGTTCACAAAAAAAAGCCTCCGGATGAAAGCACGGATACAAAAGAATAATGCTCACGGGAGCTTGAACAGCAGCCAGCAAGAAATTAACGCCCACCAGCGGTCAAAGAAGGCCATTTTAAGCGTAACGTGCACCGTAGCGCAAGCCATCGCCCAGCCTACGGAGCGCCAAAATCTTGTCGATAAAGGAGCGGCGCACTCGGGCCCGGTTAACGCAGCGCTCTTTTGCCGTACAACAAGAATACTTATCCGGATAAGTATCTCATGGTTTTGCCGGTTGAATTAAACCCCCACTGCCTGGCATGGTCTTAAGAACTACAGCGGATGGCAATTGGGTGTCAGATGTCTTCTCTGTGCCCCCTCCGTGTCCTCTGTGTCTCCGTGGTGAGACCGTCTGTGACATCCATTCGCTACTTGCTATAAATGTCCGCGCCTGACCGGCAATCCCACAGGCTAAACCGTGTTAAAGATATAAATACTGTCGTGCCCCTATTGTCCACAACCCCGGTTGGTGTGCGTTACTGATGGTACCAAGGAATACAGGTAAGGTAAAACCATGAAACCTTACTCTCAAGACCTCCGCGAGAGGATCATCCACGCCCTCCAAGCGCAGGAAGAGACCCAAGCAGAGGTCGCCTCCCGCTTCTCAGTCAGCCACTGCTTCGTCGTTAAGCTGTGGCGACGTTGGCGCACCACAGGCGGCTGTGCCGCGCTCCCGCATGCGGGAGGTCGCCAGCGCCGCTTGCAAGTCTCGGAGGCGGTGATCCGCCATCAGATCGCCTCCCACCCCGACCTGACGCTCGCCGAATTGTGCCAGCGCGTCATTGATCGGGGCGGGGCCAGTGTCAGCCGCAAGACGATGTGCCTGGAGTTGCAACGGCTCAACCCGCCACGGAAAAAAAGTCGCTCCACTAGGATGAGCGAGACAGCGAGCGGGTGACGGGGCTGCGCTCGGAGTGGCGCGCGCGGGCCGCTCGCCTTCGTCATCTCTAGCTTGAAGTTCATTGATGAATCGGGCAGTAATCTGGCCTTGACGCAGCTGTTCGGGCGTGCGCGACCGGGTGAGAGCATCCACGCGGGCGTGCCGCTCACCTATGTCCGTGAAGTGACAATTTGCCGCCGTATTCGCCCGACTACAACCCGATCGAGAAGATGTGGTCGAAGATCAAGACTGTCTTGCGCCAAGCGAAGGCGCGGACGCGTGAAGCGTTGGAAGTGGCGTTGCGGGGAGCGCTGCTTGAGATTACGGAAGCGGACGCGCGGGCATGGTTTACTCATTGCGGCTATCTGGTACATAGATCGGTAAACCGATCTAGAGCTGTTGGCCATAGCATGTATGGAGGAGTCATCACTAATCAGCGAAGGGCTACTCCCGTCTATTCTGAATTGGTCAAGCTTTTCCTCTCGGGTACTGCGGCGTCCCGCGGCGGTTCATATCGCCCCTCTCATACATCCAGGTGAGATATGCTGAATGCACGCGCCATCTTATGCTTAACGGAAGCGCTGGCCAATCTGCTCCGTACCGAACGTGCCGATCCCATTCAAGCGAAAACTGAAGACGACGCGGTTCTCCTTGCGTAGGCCGACGTTGAACGTGTAGTTCTGAACCGTCACGGCACAGCAGTCCCAACTATACCCGACGGTGACGGTCGAGCTGATCAGCGATGAGTTCTGGGTGGTGGGCCGCTTCTGGAAATCGAAAAAGAACGAAGCGCCGCCATAGAGTCCGCGCGTGCGGTCGCCGATAAAGATAGACGGACTCCATTGCGAGCCGGGCAGCGTGCCCGGCTCTTTGCCGTTCGCGTCGGCAAAGCGGCGCAGGCTTGGTACGAGGTCAAGGGCACGCGTGTAATAGAAGGTCTGAAAAGCCTGAATCAGCGGGCTGTTGAAACCGAATGAAGTACCGAGCGCACGCAGCCCCTGCCCCTGTGTGTCCCAATCCGCGCGCACGTCGCCGAACAGATGGCGTCGCGGGCGATAACGTGCTTCAATGTTTAATGGCGAGAACCGGCGGGGCACACCGCCGTAGCTGAACCCGGAAAAAGTGTTGATCGGGTAGAACTGGTTACGCCGGCCCGGCACCAGAGCACCGCCGAAATAAGGGTCGAAAAAATATTTGCCGCGTATCGTAATCGTGAGCGCTTCGTAAGGCTGGCTTGACAGCGGGGCGCGCTGTTTGCTGTTGGCCCGCGCGGCGCGCTCGGCGGCGCTGCCGACGTTCTGCGTCGAGCGGCGCGTGAAGAAGCGGTTCGTGATGCCGTACTCGATCTCGCTGGTGTCGGCGATGGCGTCAAGCTCATCGAAACGAATGATGCGCCCGAAGCTCGAGATCCCGCCGACCTTACGGTAGATGATGTAAGGTTCGATCACGTGACGGAAGAAAAAAGAGTTGTCACGGTGACGGAAGTTGCGCGCGAACGCGGGCGGGCGCACGTCCAGCTCAAACTCCCCGTAGCCGCGCACGAGGTCGCGCCTCAGGACCAGTCGCGTCACCGGGTCGATCGAATTGGAATAGTAGGTCGCGTGCGCACCGGCGGTCGCCGTCACCGACCAACCGCTGAAATGAATTGGGATCTCGAAGCGCGGATGAAGATATAAACGCTGCACGATTGACGGCGTGGAGATCGGCTCTCCCTGGACGTCCCGCCGGAACGTGGCGAGGTCACCGGCCGTCTCTTTGCGGCTGACACCCTCGAGCCCCCCGTCAATCGAGAAGTACACCGGGACGCCCCCGAAATCGTGGAGCGGCGAGGGCCTTTTTTCGAGCGTGACGCTCGGCAACTGGTGGATGTGTATGCGCGCGTCCGGCAGCGACGTTGTTTGGGCGCGCGCGAGAAAATTAAAGCTGTAGTCGCCGAAGTTCTTGTTGATGAAGATCTGGGAACGCTCCTCGGGCGAGATCACCTGCTGTATTGAATCGGAGAAGACCTGGCGAAACGCCAGGCTCGAGAAGATGTTGACGTCGGCGGCGGCGATGAATCCGTTTGAGAAGTAATGCACGCCTTCGACAAAAAGGCTCGACCCGCCCTGATTCGGGGTAGCCGGGCCCTCTTTCGGCCCGAAGATGCGATCCTTGACGGCGAAGAAACCCGCGTTGAGAAATGAGCGGGAGTTGGCGCGCGTCCGCAAATCCGCGCCGACGCCGATCCCGCGCGCCGTGTATATATCGTTGCGGAAGGTGATGTCCGCCGAGCGGCCCAGCGTCTGGTAGTAAGCGTTCGAGAGGCGGAAGCCTTTATTGCCCGAGGCGCTAAAGGTAGGCGACAGAAAGCCAGACGATCGGTCATCCCGCTGGAGCGAGATCGAAGCATACGGCAGCGGAATGATCGGAATACCCTTAACGCGAAATGACGGCGAAGTAATCCGCGCCCGCTCGCCCGTCTTGATCGTCGCGCGCTTGGCCCTGAAGCTCCACTTCGGTACGTCGTCTTCGCAGGCGCTGATTTCAGCATTGGTGACGACGATTGTATCCACGCTCACCCTCTGGACGCGGTCGGCGGTGAAATAAAGACGCGTGCCATCCTTCGTGCGGTTGGTGAAGCCGGTCGAGTTGACGAAGAATCCGGTCTTGGTCCTGTAGTCCCACTCGGCGCGCGTGCCCGTGATACGCTGCTGCTCGCCCTCATCGAAGACGACGTTGCCCTCGGCGATGACCCGGTTGGTCGCCTCATAAACAGTGATCTTATCGGCCTGCAAACGATACATTCCGATGCGCGCATCGACGTTGCCCTCGTAAGTGAACACGCGGGCGTCCTTGGGCCCGGAGGCCGTCTGCTTATCGGCGCGCACTTCCAGCTCCTGCGACGAAAGGGAAGTCTCCCCTTTCCTGACGGGCAGCCCCGGCCGGACCGGTTGCTCCTGCGTGAGCACGTTTGGTGTATCGGTGATCGGATTCTGCACCTGCCGGTCAACCGGATTTGTCTGCTGCGCACGTGCCGGCCGGACAGGCGTGAAGGCAATGGCGAAGACGAGACATACGATCGCGGGCGCAGGCAGAGCGCGCAAATGGGGTGCGGGGAACTGGACTAACAAAGACGGGTCGAAGACCTCCACAGGCCGAATCCGCGCGAGCCCACGCCTTACAACGTCAGTTGTGGCCAGTGCGCGCCATGTTGCTTAGGAGAGCGAGGCGATGCTAACACACAAAAAAGGAAAAGGGTAAAAGGCAAAAGGAAGGCTGCAAATCGCTTTGACAAATTTAATTTGTGATCCAGCCTTTTTACTTTTGCCTTTGGCCTTCTTTAGTATGCTTCGGATGGCCAGGCGTCTACGTCTAATGGTGGTTGCGGGCGAGCCTTCCGGCGACGCGCACGCCGCCGCACTCGTTCGCGCGCTCCGCGCAGAAGCGCCGCCGGACACGTGTTCGGAATTTTTCGGGGCGACGGGCCCGGCGATGCGTGCCGCCGGCGTTGAATCCGTCGTGCAGTCGGATGATCTGGCGATCATGGGAATCTGGGAGGTGGCGCGCGTGCTGCCGAAGTTCTGGCGCGCCTTTCGCGACTTGAGGCGGGCCGCGCTCGAACGTCAGCCTTCCGCGATCATACTCGTTGACTGGCCAGATTTTAACCTCCGGCTCGCGCGGAGTCTTCACTGCCACGGCATCAAGGTCATCTATTACATCAGCCCGCAGCTGTGGGCGTGGCGCTCCTACCGCATCCGCAACATACGCCGCGACGTTGACCTCCTGCTCTCCATCCTTCCCTTTGAGCCGGAGTGGTACGGGGCGCGCGGCGTCACACATGTGGAGTTCGTCGGCCACCCCCTCGCCGGCGAGGTCAGCCCGTGCTACGGCCGCGCGGAGTTTTGTCGGCGCAATCAACTCGACCCGTCGCGCCCCATCATCGCGCTCCTGCCCGGCAGCCGCCGCAAAGAGATCGAACGCATTCTGCCGCCGATGGCCGGTGCGGCGGCCGTCATCTCACGCGTGCGGCCTGAAATGCAGTTCGTCATGCCGCTCGCTCCCAACAGGTCGCCGGCCGAAGTCGCCGAGATCATGGCCGCCACAAGCAACAATCAACCTCAACGACCGGGGCTCCTGCGCATCACGCAGCATGAAACGCGCGAGGCGCTCGCGGCGGCAGATGTGGCGGCTGTCGCCAGCGGCACGGCGACGCTCGAAGCGGCGCTGACGGCCACCCCGATGGTCATCGTCTACAAAGAATCGCCCCTTAACTGGCACACACTGGGCCGTCTGATCAAGGTGGGCCATTATGGCCTCGTCAACTTAATCGCCGGCCGGCGGCTTGCCGCAGAATTGATGCAGGATGAGTTGACCGGTCAACGGCTGGCGGAAGAACTCATCGCCCTGCTGGACCAGGAGCGCAACGCCGCCGCACGCGCGCAACTGCGCGAGATAGCCTCACAACTGGGCGCAGGTGGCGCATCGCAGCGAGCGGCCACGTTGATCCTCCGCGCGATCGGCGCATCGATGAAGCGATAAGAGCGGTTTCCCTCCGGTATGGAGGGAGCATAATTAATCAGAGAGATTTAACCTGAATGCTGGTTCATGAATTGCGCCCCTTGATCCTCCGAGGTTTCAGTTAAGAAAGCACTCATACTCCTCCCTGATAATCCTGTAGCATTGGCACGAAAGGGCTTCCAAACCCCGCCGATTGAGGATCGTAATGTTACCTCTGCTATAGCTGATCAAGTTCTGCTGCCGGAGTGCGCCCGCCGCCTTGCTCACTCCTTCTCGCCTGACCCCCAGCATGTTCGAGAGGAAATCCTGCGTTAGTCGAAACTCATCTGCCGCCATCAGATCCCGCGTCATCAACAGCCATCGAGCGAGCCGCGCTTCCACTCTGTGGAACTGGTTGCAGGCGGCCGATTGCGAGACCTGTATCAACAGCGCGTGCGTATACAGGCGCAGTAGCCTGTTCAACCGACTGCCGTGGTTGGATGACTTGCGCATCTCAGACGCCTTCATTCTCATCGCCGTGCCTGCGCCCTGCACCAGAGTCCGACCGCGCGATCTCTTGACCCTCAGAAACAGTGGGATGCCAGCCATGCCTTCATTGCCGACAATCCCGACCTCAAGCGTTGACTGATCGCTGACGGCCGAGAGCAGAGAGATCATCCCCCGGTTGGGGAAATAGACGTGGCGGATTAGTTGGCCCGGATCGTAGATGACCTCTCCGAAGATAAGATCGATCGGCTCAAGATGCGGGAGCAGTCGTTGATATTCCCCCTGGGAAGGGCAGCGAGAAGTCGATTTGCCACCGGCGCCGGCGGTGTTGTAGATATTGGCATCAGGAGCCTCCAGTGTATCAGTCGGGTGATGAAAGACAACAGACGGCACAAGAAGTAGGTTAGCGGCCTCATCCCGGTGTCGAAAACTAAATCACTATACACTATAGCGGTGCGCATGTGCGTGCGACGGTATCTCTCTCTATGCCCCTTCTGTCCAGCACAGGCACGGCTTCTTGCTTTTCTCGCCAGATGTGGCTGTGCTGGACCTCTATTGTTTGTTCTTTGTTTCCCCTATTTTTCCTCTGCGTCCTCTCGGGTCCTCTGCGGTTCAATTTTTTTGTTTGCGGCTCGGTCGCACTCATCTGAGACCCGCTATCATAAACAGCTTAGAGAGTTTATAACCTCCCGAAACGGCTCCAGCACAGGCACAGCATCTACAGCATCCTCCATCTCAGCAGTAGACCAGATCGCCTCGTTTACTGACCGGGAGCGTGAGGTCATCGCGCTCGTGGCCAGGGGACTCAAAGACGAGCAGATCGCTTCTCGCCTGTCCACCACCAGGGGGGCCATCAGTTACTGCCTCACCTCGATCTTCGATAAGCTGGGCACGTCAGATCGCCTCGAACTGATCATTATGTGGCTACTGTTACGGCCTGACCAAATAGCCTACTAGCCGCGCCACAGGCTCAAGGACTATGGAGATGGACCAGGAACAAACATCCCGGGTGTAAATGGCCATGATCCGGTGGTTGAGGTACAAGCCCGTCAGGACAGTCAACACATTGAAAGCTGCCAGCAGGTAATAGATCAGGTGCCACTTGGACCGCGGGGAGTTTTTCAGCTTAATTTCTTGTGTGCCGGTTGATGCTGATGATCTCATCCGACTTTCCCTTCCTTATAGATTCACTGCTTCGACCCCAGGTTTCAGCGATCAACGCTCTTCATGGAAGCTCCGGCCTGCTGTTTCCAGCACCTCCCTCACTCGGTTTTAGAAGCTCCTTCGTTTACGAAGGGGAGCATTCACTTGGTATCTGTCAGAAGGACTGATGGTTGACCAAAGTGCACGGCCGCGCTCTCTCAAAATGACCGAATGACTCACCACCGCTTCTATCCTTCCCCGATTAACCCAACAATTTCAGCGATTTCGCCCCACCCAACCCGTTGGCACGCCGTTCGCTCTATGAGCGGGTGCTCATAGAGCGAGCGCGTTCTTTATATCTTTTATAGCCACCGTCACCGATAAAGGCTCACTCCGCGCGAAAGCCGGAGGCGGCACATGCTGACCAACCTACATCCCCCTCCGGGGATACGGTAGTGGAAGCTCCCGAAGAGACGTTGCACTGAAGAGGGCAAGCTTAACATGGTCGCTTCCCATTTATCGTGTCAGGGGGTCGGCCATTCTTCTTCAGGGACACAGAGAGAGAGATGAAATCGATTAACAATTATCCCCCAATCCACCGGCTCACTTCCCTCCTGCTGCTCATCGCGCTGGGTATGGGCACGCTCGCCTTCGGCAACGCCGAGGCCCAGCCTCTACCGGGCCCGACGCCAGGCGGCCGTCATAGCTCGCAGCAAAATGCCGGCGATGACAAACTGTCTCCTGACCTGCACGAGAAGATCCTCCGCACGTCGGCCGACCGCATCCGAGTCATCCTTCAGCTCACAGATACACCGAACGTCGCGCTCAACTCTTTCCTTCACCGCGACGACGTGCGGGTAAAAGCTGATCTGACGAACTTCAACACACTCGTGGTTGAGTTGCCCGTGAAGCTCGTTAAGGAATTAGCCGGTTTTAATGGAGTGAAGTACCTCTCTTTAGACAGAGAGGTCGAATCGCTCGGCCACATCTCGGCCACGACCGGCGCGGACGCGGTGCGCGAAGAGACCGACGGTCCGGCGTCCACCGACTTCGATGAGCATGAGTCTCGTGGGGACAGGGGCGAGGGTGATCTTGACGGCACGGGCGTTGGCATCGCCATAATTGATTCCGGTATCGATACGAATCACGTTTCGTTCCGCGGCCAGGGCGATGCCGTCCGTGTTGCCGTAAGCAAAGACTTCACGGGCGAAGGTCGCACCGACGACCCCTACGGTCATGGCACATTCATCGCTTCACTGGCGGCCGGTAACGGCCGCGTCTCGCACGACGCGTACATCGGCATTGCCCCCAACGCTAACATTGTTAACCTCCGTGTGCTCAACTCAAAGGGTACGGGCACCGTCTCGAGCGTCCTGAGGGCGCTTAACTGGGTGCTGAGTAATCGCTCGACCTACCAGATCCGCGTCACCAACATCAGCCTCGGCATGCCGGCCGTCGATTCCTACAGGAACGACCCGGTGTGCAAAGCCGTCCGTCGCCTGGTTGATGCCGGCATCGTCGTCACCGCCTCCGCCGGCAACAACGGGAAGGATAGCGCCGGCCATAAAATTTACGGTCAGGTGCACTCGCCCGGCGATGAGCCTTCGGTGATCACGGTCGGCGCGAGTAATACCTACGAGACCGATGCGCGCAATGACGATGTGGTGACCACCTACAGCTCGCGCGGGCCCACGCGCGGTAGCTGGACGGATGCGAGCGGTATCAAGCACTACGACAATCTGATCAAGCCTGATCTGGTCGCACCCGGCAATAAAATAGTTGGCGCCGAAGCGGCTAACAATCTTATCGTCACACAGAATCCGTCGGCAGACGCCGGTGTGAGTAAAGTTCTTACCCGCAGGATGATGCGCATGAGCGGCACGTCCACGGCATCGGCCATTGTCGCCGGAGCATCAGCCCTCCTGTTGCAGGCTAACCCGCGGCTGACGCCGAACATGGTCAAGATGATTCTGGAGTACACGGCGCAGCCTCTGGCCGGCTACAACATGTTCGAGCAGGGCGCAGGCCAGCTTAACATCGAAGGCGCGGTGCGACTGGCCCGCCTTGTGCGCACCGATTTAGGCGCTAACACGAAAGTCGGGGCGCGTCTGCTCACCACAAATAGGCTTCCCGTCCCGCAGACCAAAATCGCCGGATACACATTTACGTGGGCACAGGGCGTTATCCTGGGCCAGACCTATGCTACCGGCACCGATCTGATCACCAAGTATCAGAGAATCTATGCCCAGGGCGTCATCCTTGGCGACGGCGTCATCCTCGGCGACGGCGTCATCCTCGGCGATGCGACGATGTTGTCGAGCAGCGTCATCCTCGGCGACAGCATTATGACGAGTAATGGGGTCATCCTCGGCGACGGCACAGCATTTACCAGTATCGGCGTGTTGCTCGGCGACGGCGTCCTCCTGAGCGATGGTGTCATCCTTGGTGACGGCGTCCTCCTGAGTGACGGCGTCATCCTCGGCGACGGCGTGATCGTCGGCGATTACTTCGGTGTCATCGTCGGAGATTACGTGATCCATGGTGATTGAACTCTTTCCTGGGGGGTGGGCTGGCACACAAACCACCTCGTTTTCGCTCCGGCCCATTACCAGTTCCCCGAGATAGCCGCTGAGACCGCGGGGTTGAGTTAATAGCTAAGCTGCAGTCCTGAGTTGTGATCGAATAAGCCGGTGGCTGCCGGAAACCTCTATGGAGAAGCAAATGATCCCCACATCACTGTCAAGAGAAGAAACGGTTAGGGCTTTGGGAGCGCCGGGATTAACTCCTTACGCTCTTACTCTCCATGCCCTCACCGATGAGAACAAATGTGAAGTTCTTGCTTTCCTTGGCGAGCGTCCGATCCACACCGTTTTCATCGCCGGCTTCGTCCGTGACAACTCCCTCGTCAGCCCGCTCAACCGCGGCACCTTTTATGCCTGCCGTGACAGCGAAGGTCGTCTTGAGGGCGTGGCCTTGATCGGCCACGCCACCCTTATCGAAGCGCGCACTAATGAGGCGATTAAGATTTTTGCGCAAGTTGCGCAAAGCTGCCGGCGCACACACGTGATTATGGGCGAGCAGGAAAAGATCGCCCGGTTTTGGGGATACTATGCTGACAACGGGCAGGCGGCTCGCCGCCTCTGCCGCGAGTTGTTGTTCGAGCTTCGAGAGCCCGTCAACCTGTGCGGAGCTATCGAAGGGCTACGCCCGGCCACACCCGATGAGCTTGATCTTGTCGTGCCGGTGCAGGCCCACTTGGCGTTCGAAGAAAGCGGAATCAACCCGCTGGAGGTCGACGCGCCAGGCTTTCGTCAGCGTTGCGCCCGCCGCATCGACCGGGGGCGGACGTGGGTGCTGGTGGAGGGAGGGAAGCTGATCTTCAAAGCCGAGATCATGTCCGAAACGCCTGAGGTGACCTACATCGAAGGTGTTTATGTTAATCCGGAAGAGCGTGGTCGTGGCTACGGGATCCGCTGCATGTCACAGTTGGCGAGAGGTCTGCTGAAGCGCAGCAGGTCCATAGTCCTGCTGGCTAACGAGCAGAACCGGGAGGCCCTAACCTTCTACCGCCGAGCCGGCTATAATCTACTGAGTTACTACGATACGATCTTCCTGCACAATCAGAAAAGCGATTCCTAACCCGGAATTTGAGTAAAGCACAACTGACCTGTTTCTCCCCGATAATTATTGTGACAAATGAGTATTGGCATCCCCCCCATCGATCAGGCCGCGGGCGATGACCTGCAGCCGCCACGGGCTTTCGCCGCTAAAGTTGAGGCCCCTTCATACACCGCTGTCGATCAATCATCGCCGCCAACCCTCCAGGCGCCGATCGCCACATTAATGGGGCGTATCGAGCCGCCGGCGCTGCAGGACCTGATGCGAAAGGTCTTTATTGATCTGGCGCGACTTCTCGAATATTTACGTCTGATCGAGACCCACCTGCACTATAACGGCTCGCTCCAGGAGATACTCGCGATCTTTTCTCACGTGCACGAGCGTGCGCTCGCCCTGCTCGAGTTCATCGGAACGGGCTCCCTGACCGACGGCATCGACGAAAACCTGTTTGAGGCGTTAGACGGCACAAGCTACGCCATCAGCCATGAGCTGCGGAGGGTCTTCGAATGCGAGCTGGCCGGACTGGACACTCCTCGCCCGGCCCATCAGATTTATGGCCGCATTACACACGCCCACGGCCTGCTCCGCAACTGCTTCCAACAGTCAACAATCTTCTTCGCTCAAGTTTTCGACCCCACCATCAACGGCCCGTCTCTGTTTGATGATTGTCGAACCAGGCTCGAACAGTCCCTCGTCCTATGCCGGGACCTGTCCTCACTCATCCAACTCATGCGCCGGGCGGAGGAAGAGCGCGACCCGCGGCTAATCATCTCTCTCATCGAGGAGCTGGAGGTGTTCCGCCAGGGGGCTATGCATTATTTGATCTACAGGGACAGGGAGGAGTACGAGCGTTTAGTCGATGAGGTTGTGGCGACCCGCAGCGTGGAGGAGCTCGCGCCGGTACTCCACCGTTTCGCCTGCTATCTTGAAGCTTTGCTCGGCCAGGTTAAAATGCGAGCCGTCCTCAAGAGCTGCCCATCTGAGCCTTCCGGCCCGAGCACCAAGTCATCAAAAGGGTGGCTGCGCACGTTTATGGCACGTGTGCGCGCCAGAACGGCTAAGCTCGTCGCCCCATAACGGGACAGAAATACTCACGCCGAGGCGCCAGGAACAAAACATCTCTGTTCCTGGCGCCTCATCTATGTTCTTCTTTATTCCTTTTGTCTTTCCTCTGCGCTCCTCTGTCCCCTCTGTGGTTCAAGTTTTTGGTCGCGGCCCTGCCGCGCTGTGCCCCTCTGGTGAGGCTCTGGCTTACATCCATTCCTATCTTGCTATAAAATTTTATCCGATGAAGGTGAGGGGAAAGATGCGGGCGTTGTTCCTCCTGATGCGTCTGGTGGTGATTCTTGTCATCCCTGTCGCAACCGCTTACGGTGCGCGCGCCGCTGAAGCCAGAATTCCGGTGGTTATCTCGACCGACGTCGGCAACGAAATCGACGATCAGTGGGCGATCACCTACCTGCTCCTGCAGCCACGCTTCGAGGTGCTGGGCCTCATGTCGGTACACGCCCCTTCGCTCGCCGCGCCCGCCGGCCACACTTCCTACCGCATCCTTATTGATGTGGTCGAAAACCGTTTGGGGATGAGCACTCACCCGCCACTCATCGAGGGGGGGAGCTTGCCCCTGGAGGACGCGAAGACTCCCCACCCGAGCCCGGCGGTCAACTTTCTCGTCGAAGCTTCCAGACCTTTCGCGAAAGATAACCGGCTCACGGTGCTGATGATCGGCGCGGCCACAGACGTCGCCTCGGCCATCCTCACAGACCCCTCGATTGTGGAGCGCATCCGGGTGGTCCAGATGGGCTTCAACGACGAGGGCGGCGGCAATAAGTTCAACATCGCCAACGACGTGCGCGCGGCGCAGGCGATCCTCGACTCAAACGAAACTCCCTGAGCGGCGTGAGGTCGGCGAGATTCCAGACGCGGACGTACCGGTCATCCCCGCCGGTGATCAGCAGGCCCGTGGCCCCCTTCTCCAGCACGTCCTTCGCGAAGGGAAACCCTTTCGTGTAAGTCAGCACTTCTCCTCTCTTCGACCCTAAGTCCCACTCGATGAGCGCCGCCCCCTGCTGGTAAACGGACCACACTTTCTTGCCGTCCTTCGACACGACCTGACCGCTCAGACCGGCCGGGGCGCCGGCGGCGTGCCACTTCGACCCCTCCGATATTTGCTCTGAGGTGACCTTGCCATTTGGAGTAATCTTGATCCGGTGCGTCGGCTGCTCATCATTGGCCGACAGGAGCAGCAGATCCGGGGCCGCCCAGACGGGTGCCATCCCCCGGACTGTCGCTAACTCCTTCCCGGAAGAGGCCTCTAAGATTGCCACTTGATCGAAGAGTTGTTACTGATACTCAACACTAATGATGCAGCAGGTGGAGACGAGGAAGGATGAAACAGGTCCGGCCAGAGTGTCAACGACGAAGGCGATCCTCAGGCAACATTGTTTTAGCGCGGCGCGATCCTTAGGTGGAATGCGTCCTTACGGTAGCCGGGTTTCCACTTTGTCACCATAGAGGACTACGAGCAGTTTATTGCCGACCTGTACATTAACCCCCCTTCCGCACTGACCATGGCCCATTGTCGTATTTGCGCCTTTCGGGCGGGGATACTTGATCAAGGTGAAATACCGGCCCTCGATGCGTCTGCTCGCCCCAGAGCCATTCCTCAACCGTCACGTCGACCCCCGTGTAAAACGCGGCGTCTTGGGCTTCCATCTTATCGTTTTCCTTCACCGGCTCACCGGCCGCACGTATTGTCCCGATCAAGATTGAGCAGCCTCGAAAAAGAGATTCACCGAGTTTACTTCCCAAGTTATATTCATATTCGTGCCGTTGACTGCTTTCATCGACCTTGCCTGCAGACTCTTTGCTTTGATAATTAACTCGAAGGTCTCGCGCAGCTAAACTGTGCAGCACGCTTAGCAGTAGAGTAACGGCTATCACCATTTTCTTTGTAAACATCAGCTTCTCCTCTTCTTCGCAACACTACGGTTGGCCCCACGGAGTATATCTGTAGTAGTGGCGAGTGTAGTATGAAAGGCCCAGCACCTGCACCCCGGCATCATTTCCTGACTTTGGTGAACCACTCGTAACGGTTACGGTAAGATGCGCGGTCGTTTGAGAGGAACCCTGTATGGTCACCGCTGATCCTTTGTTAGTCCACGTCCCCCCTGAATTACTTCCATTTGCCGTGACGGACCAATCGCCGGTAGCGGGGACAACATAATATCGTGGGAACGTAGTTGTATACGCCGTAATGAACTCGCGGGAAGTGTATCCTCCCTGAGTCGTTACCCACGGGTTGTTGGTCGTTGGATGAAGAGCACTCCAAGGGCCAAAGCCGGGTGTGGAAACAGTTCTTCCAACAACGGCCCGGACTCCAGGTACGCGGCGCTCATCGTATGTTTTGACAGAAGTAATCCGGGAAGGCCGATTCCTACTCTTTCTCATCCAGCCGCGCGGCGAGTTCCTTTAATTGCCGGCGCATCTCTTTAATCTCGTCACGCATTTGCGGCAGGCGTCCCAGATGCGCATGGAGGCGTTTATACTCGCCGAGCGGCTGCACCGGGATGCCCCACCACACCCCCACGCGCACGATCTTGCCCGGTAGAACTCCGGCCTTGGAACCGATCACGGCGCCGCTTTGGACGCGCGCGTGGTCGCCCATGCCGACCTGCCCGCCGATAACCGCGTCGCTCTCGATGATCGTGCTGCCGGAGATCCCCGTCTGCGCGGCGATCACGACACGCTCGCCGATCTCTACGTTATGCGCGATCTGTACGAGGTTATCTATCTTCGTGCCCCGCCCGATGCGTGTCTGCCCCAGTGCCCCGCGATCAATGCACGTGTGCGCCCCGATCTCCACGTCGTCTTCGATCACGACCGTACCGATCTGCGGAAACTTGTGGTAGCCCCCCTCGCTTCGAACATAGCCGAAGCCGTCCGCCCCGACGACAACCCCGGCATGAAGGATCACGCGATCGCCCAGCGTCACGCCGTCATAGAGCACCACGTTCGGATAGATCACGCAATCACGGCCCAGGCGAACGTCATCCCCGATCACCGTCCCCGCGTGAATCTGCGTCCCCGCCCCGACCCGTGTGCGTTCGCCGACCTCGACCATGGCGCCGGCGAAGACGCTCTCGTCAATCTCTGCGCTCCCGGCGATCACGGCCGTCGGATGAATCGAAGGCTCGCGCCGCTTTCGCGGGTGCAGCAGTTCGGCGATCAAGGCAAAGGCGAGTTTGGGGCGCTTGGATTCAATGCGACACGGCGCGGCAATCCGGGCATTCTCCGGTACGATCAGACAAGATGCGCCACTGCTTCGGGCGCTGTCCAGAAGCTTTTCGTCCTCGACAAACGCGATCTCGCCTTTCCCGGCGCTCTCGATGCTGGCAACTCTGTTGATTAGAATAGCGCCGTCGCCGATCACCCGCCCGCCGGCGTGGGCGGCAAGCTCGGCGACCGTCTTATTAATTTCACCATTCATATTCAAACCGTGAGCGATTCTTCTTCGCGCACGCGCTCGGTCTTCTGCTCGCGTGTAAAGCCACGCCCGGATCCGCGTATGAATCTGATCAGATGCGCCACATTCTCATCACTCGATTGCGCCATCTCGTCAAGCGCCTTCGCCAGTGGCAAGCCGGAGCGAAACAGGATTTGGTATGCATTCCTCAGGGCGCGACGGGATTCCGGCGCAAAATTGGCGCGCCGCAGGCCAACCATGTTAAGCCCGCGCACCCGCGGCGGATTGCCGTCGGTAATAAAAAAAGGGAGTACGTCCTGCACAATCTTCGACTTGCCGCCGACCATCGCGTACCGCCCCATCCGCACGAACTGGTGCGCCCCGACGTTTGAAGAGAGGAAGACGTGGTCTTCTACCATGATGTGCCCGGCGAGCGCCGCGCCGTTGGCGAAAATGTTGTCGTCGCCGATTAAGCAGTTGTGCGCGATGTGCACGCCGATCATGATGAAGTTACGCGAGCCGATGCGCGTCGCCTCCCCCTCCCCGCTCGCCCGGTGCAGCGTCGCCCCCTCGCGTATTAAGTTATCATCGCCGATCACCAGGCGGCTCGTCTCACCCTTAAACTTAACGTCCTGCGGTTCGCCGCCGATGACGGCATGCTCGAATATCCGGTTGCGGCGGCCCACCTCGGTAAAGCGTTTGATGACGGCATGCGCGGCGATCTCACATTCTTCGCCAATTACCACGTCGTCCTCCACGACGACGTAGGGGCCAATACGCGTGCCGGCGGCAATCTCTGCGCGCGGGCTGACCGTGGCTGTCGGATGTATCTCCATCATCAAGAAAGCGAGCGCGGCGCGATACTACATTCTCCTTCACACCCGCCGCAACCAATCAAAGGCGTGCTTCGAGATATGAGGCGGGAACTTCTCTTATATATTTAGGCTTTCCTCTATGCCCCCTATGGTTCAAAAGGGTTTGTTGATGTTAATCAACGCTAGCCAAAACAATGTCTTTTTCCGAATTAACCTCTTGCCTTTGCCCTCTCAGGCCACTATCATGTGATATTGCATAGTTTTGCGCAGGGGGAGTGTGCACGAAACAGCAGGGGGCGTTAATAAGTACTCAACCTTTTGTCTAAGAGATGCGTCAAAAGAGCGCATTAAACTGTCTTCGAAGAGGAGAATTATTTTGTTTAGCGATCAATTCCGCCGGGGTGAGTCAGAAAAGAGCCGATTCAGTGGGGTTAAAAGCTCCGCCATACTCTCTAACCTTACGGACGTAGCCTGGAAGCTCTTCCAATCGGTCAACCGGCGTCTTCCCGAAGGCGAAGCGATCCGGCCCGAGTGGGCGCCCGGGCCGCTCTTGAAATCCTACGAGCGTAGCGCCCCACCCCTCGGATTTCCGCGCGAGACCGACAGCCTGTGCCCGCGCTGCGTCAAAGAGGTGCGTAACGCCGTGATCACCGGCGAGAGGCCGCTGGAGACACTGATGCACGCCCATCCGGGCGAGATCAAAGCACAGATCCTTGAGGAGAACGGCCAAGTCATTATGCGCAAGACTTGCCCGAAGCATGGCGAGTTTACCGACGTCATGGCGACCGACCCGAAATTCCTTCAACGCATCGAATCCCTCTTCTTCGGGCGTGATTTTCGCGCCGCCGAAGATGCGGCCGTTCACCGGCATGGCATCTCTACTATCAAGTTCGGGCGTGGGGCGGTGCTGACGGTTGACCTGACCAACCGCTGCAACATGATGTGCAACCCATGCTTTATGGACGCGAATCAGGTCGGCTACGTCCACGAGCCGACGTTCGAGGATACCAAGGCGATCCTCGACCGCGCCGTCTCTTTCAAACCGCGCCGGCAGATTATTATTCTCTTTTCGGGCGGCGAGCCCACACTCTCGCCTTATTACCTGGACGCCGTCGCCTACGCCAGGAAGATCGGCTTCTACCGGATCCTGGCGGCGACTAACGGCATCCGCTTCGCCGAAGACATCGAGTTCTGCAAGGCCGCCAAGGCCGCCGGCCAGCACGGCGTCTACCTGCAGTTCGACGGCGTCAGCGAAGAGAAGAATAGGCATCGCGGCGTCGGCAACCTCTTCGACGTGAAGCTGCGCGCCATTGAAAACCTGGCGAGCGTCGGCATCAAAGTCACACTCGTGACGACCATCGTCAACATGATCAACAACGACGCGATCGGGCAGATCGTCGAATTCGCGGCGAAGAATATCGACAAGATTCAGACGATCGCTTTCCAGCCGGTCTCTTTCACCGGGCGTGATGAGGATGTGGACGATGCCACCCGCATCAGGCATCGCTACACGCTCTCCGGGATGACGCATGATCTGAAGGACCAGTTGGGGGGCCGCCTCCAGCCGCTGCGCGATTGGTTTCCGCTTTCGTCCTATTCGGCTTTCACGAGCGTGATGGATATGCTGCAGGGGGCGGACGCGCCCTGGGGCTGGTCGTCCTGCAACTGTCACCCCAACTGCGGCATTTTCACGCTGATGGTCGTCAACCGTCAGACGGGCGAGTTCACACCGCTCTTCGAGTTCTTCAACTACGAGCAGTTCATGAAGGATGTGGCTGTGATCACCGACACGGCGCGCGGGCGCAAGCTCTCCTTCGCGCAGCTCGGCATGGCCATTATGCGCAACTTCGACGCCAAACGCGCCCCCGAAGGCTTCCCCATCTCGCAGATCATCAATTTGTTCAAGCCGTCCGCGACCAGTTCCAACTCGGACCGCAACGATCGCATGAAGACGCAGTCTGCCGCCTCCGAGGATCCCAATGACGTCTGGCGCGTGCTCTGCGTCGAGGGAATGTGGTTCCAGGACCTGTTCAATTACGATTTCCGCCGCACCGAGATGTGCGTCATCCCCTACGGCACGCAGGAGGGCGAAATCTCCTTCTGCGCCTACAACACTGGCGTCGGCTGGCGGCAGATCATCGAGAACATGCACAAGACCGCAGGCCTCGCCGAATGGTACCAGGAGCACGGCCGCCATCCGGTCTATGCGAAAGGCAAAAACGTGCCGCTCAACTTGACCAGCCACTCACTCAGTCTACCTATCGTCAATGCGATTCTGACAGAGGATGCGGACGGCGACCGCCAAGAAGTGGTGACACCTTACCTGATCGAAGAAGAGGAAGCAACGGTTTAATTAACCACTCAGAAGGCTCATTACTCAAAGAAGGGCCACCGCAGGAGCCATCAGGTTGCAGCGCTTCCCTTTCTTCTTTTCGCCTGACGAATTATGAATTTGAAAAAGCTGAACCGACTGGCCAAGGTCGCCCGGCTTTTCATGACGGGGCTGCCCAGGTACGCCGTCGGCTCAATCGACGTGACGAACCGCTGCAACCTGCGCTGCGAGCACTGCTATTTCTTTGCCGAAGATCATACGGGCGAGAAAGAGCTCTCCATCGAGAAGTGGGTCGAGAAGCTCGAAGGGATGAAGGCCGCCGGGCATCCGATGATGCTCTGCACGTGGGTCGGCGGCGAGCCGATGGTGCGCAAAGAACTGATTGAAGTCGGCCGCAAATACTTCAAGCACAACACCATTGTCACTAACGGCACGATGAAGATTCCCGATTGGGAGGACTGCACGTGGGTCATCTCGATCGACGGCACCGAAGAAGCCTTTGCCCGGATGCGCGCCCCCGGCATCTACCAGAAAATCAAGCAAAACGTCATCAGCCACCCTGAGCTAAACATTCAGATCTCCTGTGTGCTGACGAGCATCACCGCCAACTGCGTCGAAGACCTTGTCAAAGAGTGGGGGCCGATTGCGCGCGGCGGCATTATCTTCGATTTCTTCACCCCGGTGACGAATCTTGATGAGGCGCTCTGGCTCGACTGGCCGGCGCGCGATCGCCTGATTGATCAGATACTCGACCTCAAAAAGAGGTATCCAGGCGTCATCAACATGATGGATTCGACTCTCGAGCTGATGAGGTCAAAGAATGCGAAACGTGTGACCGACAATTGCGAGTTTCGGCGCAAAGCTTTCGCCTTCGGCCCGGCCGGAGAGCCGAAAGGGAAATGTATGATGGGCGACAACGCCGACTGCGACCGCTGCGGCTGCGTCGTCCCCTTTCACATGGCGACCCTCAGCAGTCGCCGCCTCATGCTCAAAGAGGGCTTCAAATCCCTTCGATCGTCCAAGGTATCCGCCCCAGCTTCATAAAGGATAACAGAAGAGACGCGGTGACACGGCGAAGTTTTGTTTTATCTCCGCGTCCCCACGTCACCGTGTCTCCGTGTCCTTGCCTTGCTCCCCTTCTGACCCGCCTTGATTGATCGAGGGTTGCGGGAGCTGCACCTCACGCAATTGCGCGACTATGTCCCTGATACGCGTGGCAAGATCTTCTATCGATTCGACGCGCCGGCGCGCCCCCACGCTCAATTCCTCACGCAGGAGAAGTTGCGCCTGTCCGATGACGCCCGTCAACGGATTATTGATTTCGTGGCGCACTCGCGCCACCAGTTCGGCAATCTCTTTCAGCCTTGTTTCATACTCACCGACCAAAGAGCGTAAGCGTTGCTCGGTCCGATCAGCGCTCTCGTCGCGCTGCTTATCAATGCCCATTAGACCCATCCTCTTAAGAATTAAAGCCGCGCAGTAAAAACCCCAGCGAGCAGTGGGAGGGCGAGCTGAGCGTGCCGTATGCGCGCGATGGCGGCTGCCAAGTCAATGCATTTTGCGTCGAATGCACGTCATTGGGCAAGTGTAAATTAACCCTGGTCCTGGGATGACATGTTTATAGCCTTAAGGAAAATCAGGAATCTATAGCAGATTGCAATTGGGTGTCAGCCGTTTTCTCTGTGCCCCCTCTGTGCCCTCTGTGTCTCCGTGGTGAGGCCCCGGGTGACTTCCATTCACCACTCGCTATAAACTTCAGCCGCAGCGACATGGATATAAGGTCTTGACTCTGGACTTGAAAACTTCTCCGGTTGACAACCGCCGCGTCTCTACGTAAATTAATTTATGTATTGGGAGATCGTCCAATGGTAGGACTCCAGACTCTGGATCTGGCTATCAAGGTTCGAGTCCTTGTCTCCCAGAACTAACATGGCCGGAGCAACCTCCGGCCATTATTGCTTCTATCAGTGGCCGGACGTTATTTTTTCATGGTCAAGAAAGCTTGGTGTTTCAGACCAATACTTGATCAGCGAATTATTTATCGCGATAAGATTACATCCCGTAGATTGCGCCTTGGCCTTTTACCAGCATTTAGCGGCTCTGCCGCCCTGCTGTGCGGAAAGCCTCCGGCTTTCCGGTAAAGACTTCTCTATCCTCTGATGAGGCTGCGCCTTATGATCACTACCTCCAGAGGCGCGCCTTGTCTATACCTAACAGCAGTAACCAAAGACCGCTTGCCTGAAAGAAGAGGGGTAAGTAATTTGCTACTGAATCACCTGCGCTGTCCTAATCTATTTTGAACGAATCGACTGCCAGAATTTATCGAAAGCCTCAACACCTTTGCCTGTGCTATCGAGAAAGGCCGCATCATCTTTTTTCCCGCTCTTATGTCTCATCGCGTAATACCCGTAAAGGATCTTCGTTTCCCCAAACATCCGAGTATATGCCGCCAACTGTATTTCCATCTTCTCGTTAGATGCGGTGTACAATGTTCCTGATTCATCATCTACACCTTGATGAGCAGGTAAAGCGGATGTGGTCCACGTAACCGGAGTTTTAGATTTGTGAAAAAACATTTCTGCCACTATAGATTTGAGCAGATTAGGTAAAACGTCAGGACTCTCATCAACCTTCGGGTATACAATAAACATCCCGTCAGGTCTCTTCGGGTCAAGCAGCCCGAACACAAGTAGCAAATTACTTACCCCTCTTAAAGGCAGACGAGACGAACGGGCACAGGGCAACTAACAAAGGGATTATGCACATTCTAAATGGGCGGTATAATCGGAGGCGGGCGGTGTAGCATGGTTCAGGTCTTGCCAATGGTGACAAAATCGGCGAAGGTACTTGCTTACGCCGCCCGCGGGCGTCTTCGAAGACGCCCGCGGGCAGTACAATTTAAAGTTAGCCCGCTTCTTTGGAGAGCGAGAGTCAATCTTTAACAGAACTTTTATTTGCACTCGAAAGAGTGCGAGTATGGATTCAATAATCATGACAAAGATTTGTTTCAATTATTGTCGAAATTACCTGAAAAGAAACCGTCGTTGTATCTCAAACGGACGGTTTCTTCGGTAATTCTTTGGCTCTTATCCCGAACTTACATTACTTTAAATGTTCGGTAAAGAATGACGTGAGTTTGTCAAAGGGAATTAACTCAACTCTGTCATATAAATCAACGTGACCCGCATTTGGAACGATATACAATTCTTTTGGTTCGGCGGCGCGTTTGTAGGCATCCTCACTAAACTCTCTTGAGTGAGCCTTATCGCCCGTGATGAACAGCAGCGGGCGCGGCGAAATCGTTTCGATGTCATTAAACGGATAAAAATTCATAAACTTAGTGTTACTGCTCAGTCAGCGCCGGGTGCGTTGTCAGTTCCGGCGAACCTCCTTTCGGCGTGTATTCGCCTCGCGGAGGGCGGTAGAAATCATAAAACTCACGCTGGATAGGATGAGTATTTTCATCTAACTTTTGTACAGTCCCACTAGTGTATTTTGTTTCACCACCGATAAACTCTAGATAACGTTGCTCCGCAGCTTCCGCTATAATTTTCTTTCTCTGCTCAAGCGTCAGCGAACGGTTGAGCGCATTGCGGTTGGCTGCTCCCATATCATACATACTGACAGTTGCGATGGCTTTCATTCGCGGGTCAATCTTAGCGGCACTGATAACAAAGCTTCCGCTGCCACAAATTCCAATTATGCCTATTCTGTTCCTGTCAACAAATGGACGAGTGCCGAGAAAGTCAACAGCCGCACTGAAATCTTCAGCATAAATATCTGGTGAAACAGCGTTGCGCGGTTCGCCCTCGCTCTCGCCCCAGAAAGAGAGGTCAAGAGATAAGGTTACGAATCCCGTCTTCAATGCCACTCACGGCCGAGATCTTTGGCCATCTCACGCACACTTGTTAACACGGATGTAATGAGATGGGGGACAAAATGGACGCAATTTGACGGATTTTGACGAAAATTTGATGTAGCCTATATGGAATTGATTACTGCTCTCGGCTTGATCGCAGGCGCACTGACGACCATGTCTCTTCTCCCTCAGCTCTTCAAGATTCAGCGGACGAAGTCGGCGGAAGATATCTCGACGGGCATGTTCGTGTTGTTTTGCATCGGCGTGGTGCTATGGCTGATCTATGGCACGATCAATCGTGACATCGCCATCATCACCTCGAACTTCGTTACCCTGGTGCTGTCCTTAACAATCCTGATCCTGAAGGCAAAGTACGCTCGCCAATGAATTCATTGACGCAGGCCGTTAGAAAGATCGACCCCGTGCTTGACGGTCAAGACTTGATGGGGGTTACCGGACAAAATGGACATAACTCGACCACCGGGGGCGAATCCGGATGAAATTTTTCGGTCGCGCCAGGCTATGCCAGGGGAAGTATGGATTTTTGCAAAACCGGCATCTTACGGTTTTGGTAATACAACCGGCGTGTCGTCCTCAACCGGTTCTTCGCCTTCATCGGGAGGCGTGAGCAGCGTGGGCGCCGGCGAGGGGCGTACGTGTGCCAGCAGTTGTCTGTATGCCTCCTTGACCTGCGCCTGATCACAGGCGGTCGGCCCGGCCGTGCCGTTAACGGAATTGACGGTCTTTAACTGGTTCATCACCGTACTGTTTCGCTTACAGCTGTAACAGTCGAGCAGCCCGAGGCTGTGCCCCAGCTCGTGGGCAACGGCGTCGGTGAGAGCCTTGGGATTCGTGAGCACCGGATCGATGACGATTGAGGCGTAGTCTATAACCTGATCACTTCGCGCGCTAAAAGCTCTCAGCTCGGTGACGTGTCTGTTCTGTTTATTGAAGGCTCTGCCGCGCAGGATGGTCAGGCAGTTGCTACATGTTTTCGCTTCGTCTACCCGCCCCAGGTATTCAAAGCGCACGCCGGATCCGTTCTCATCATACGATGCGTCCCAGTTTCGCACGGCGGTCGCGATGTATGCCCCTTCGTCATCGGTAACGTCCGCGGCCCGAATATAAACCCTCACGTGAGAGTTCCCGGCCCATGTCCAGTATCCGACGGCGGGCGCCGTGCTGCCGACCACGCACGCGGTCATCTTCTTTTCCGTCTGGGCCGTCGCGTTCACGCCGAATCCGATGATCAGCGCAATGACCGCCCACGTGATTCTCTTCATTATTCTTGCCTGCCGGGCGAGGCGTACAGTGTCGCCGAGGGGTTGGTCTCCTGCGCGACCGGCAGCTTTCTTTGCTCGTCGAAGACCTGTTTGACAACTTGCTGGTCACACACGGACGGGGCGAGCAGACCGTTGTCACGATTAATCCCGGGAAAAGACTCAGCTCTTCAAGATTGATATAGGTTCACCCGCACGAATGGTGGGTTTCGGATGGTAAATAACCTGCTCGATGCGACGCCCCCGGTCATCAAACACGAACTGTGAGTTGCGTATGTACTCGCCCGTGACCTCACCTTTTGCGCCGATGGTCTGTAGAATAACTTTGCGTGTGAAAGTGTACTGGTTTAACGTCTCGCGGAACTGGTCTCGGCGGTGACGAAGCGGCTGAGGACGGTGGCAGGTGTGACGGGCCAGGCCGGGGGCTCTTCCGTCAGAACAGTTTCAGCCGTCGTGACAGCGGTCAGGCTTGGGACCGGGGAAAGCGCAACCTGCTGGGCATTAACCGCAGATAGGCCCATCAAAAGCGCAGTTAACAGACCGAACGCTCCCGCCGCGGGGCGTAAAAATGAAGGCATCTCAAAACCTCGAAAAGTATCAACCGGGAAGCTGGTTTTACAGGCGAATGGCTGGGGGTGGGCCAGCCAGCGCTTCGCCTATTATGTCTTTTACCTGCTTACGGGTGTGTAAGCGCGGAACTTAGACAGGGGCTTAATCGCAGCGCCTTACGCGCCGCAATTGAAGGAGATAGCATGCGTCGTGCCAGAGCTCTCGCGGCAAATAGAGGCTGTTCAAAAAGCTGTAGAGTAAAGAGTTAAGTTCGACAATGGCCCGTTTGTGATAGGCTCATGGCCTGTGAGGAACAAGCCATGACCATTGATCGAAGGCCATATCCAAGTGACCTCAGCGACAGCCTCTAGGTGGAGGCAAAAGGCTCTGTACGTCCCTGCGGCAATTTCTCTCCCTTAGCCCATCTCACACCCGTTAAAGACACACTAAGCCGTTGTCAGGCTGACAGTTAGCCTGGCAGTCATGCATCTCAGACGACATCTCTTGCAAAAGGGGTTTAGTTAGATTTGTTGCAATCGGCGGGGTGAAGCGGGTGGCGGTATTCCGTCCCTCACGGCACTAATCCGACATCCATTGAAGGGTAAGGTCCAATGATGTTTTAGCCGGCACCGGCCAATCAGGGCCGGTTCAATTCTCTATTTATGATCCAGTCTTAGCTCGACTTTATCCATTTTAGATCTTTGAAAAAGAGACGGCAGGCTTTG
>CAYLJO010000056.1:0-30258 GCA_964383905.1 uncultured Blastocatellaceae bacterium | reverse complement strand
GCTGGTTCAAACACTGCGGCTACTCGTTAGCACGCGAGTGAAAGACGCCTTAATGAACCGGCCGATGCCGAGAGCGAAGGGAAACGTCCATTATGCCGGGAGCCAAATTCGAACTCTTCCTGGATGAGAGCGGCAAGTTCTTAGAGGGATCGACAGAACCTGAAGACATTGAAGAGGCTCTGGCGGACAAAAATCCGTTCGCCAGCCAGATCGTGGGCGTCCTCGCACCTGCGAGGCAGTTAGACGAAAAAACAGCGACCGAAGTGCTGAAGGCCTCCTACGAGCCCGTTAAAAAAGAGGCCCTGCCGGAGTTACTTCACGCCAAGGATCTTAGGAATGAAGAGTTAAATCCCATCGTGAGACGGCTCGTCCGTCAACTCAAGAGCAGGGGATGGCAGCCCGTCCGGCTCGTCAATAAAGAAGGGTTGACCTACGGTGGCTGGATCCAGAATTACACGGGCATATTTGCAGAGCTAGTTCTGCGGATCTTCTACCAGAAGCTTCGAGAAGGAACGCCGCAAGTCTCGATCAGAATAAGGACCGCGAAGGTGGCCTGGAAGCAAAAGGGGAAGGCAAGCGACAAGATGCTCGATCGTCTCGGCGGGCCCAACGCCGCGAGGGTGGTCCGGAAGCAGAAGGGCAGGGAAATAACTCAGGCTGACTACGACAAGCGGCTCGACGAGGCGCTCAGATTTGCAGCGGTTAGGCGAGGCCTCGCAGCAGAGTCCTGCGGGTGGGAGGCCAGTGTAGAGATTGGCTCCGGGATAAAAGAACGCAGGCTCCAGATTTGCGATTTACTTAGCAACGCTAGTAAGAAGGACTACGACAGGTGCAACAGGCCCGCAAGGAAGGAGCTACAGGAGGCTTTCGGTGCTTATGACCAGACACTCATTTATCCGTGGGAGATGCTAGAGAACATTGAGCATCACACCGAGGAAGGCTCTTTGGGCATGGCCTTGCGCCTCCTCACAGAGGTATGCATACGAGCAGAGGGCGATCGGGCGCAGAGGCCGGGGGCGCAAGCGCGCCTCGAGCGGGCGCTCGACCTGCTCGCAGAGATGGGAGCACCGGCCCGCGACTCCCACCTCCATCTTTTGACCTCGTGGCTGGAACAGATCATCGACTTGCAGCGGTCACTCGACCTCGGACATCGTGTGACGGGCTGGCTGCACAAAAACGTGGACGATCCCCTCCGAAGGCGCCTCGGCCCTCCTGACGTCGCATCTTTGGATTGGTTTTCGTATGCCGTCACGCGCTGGGCTCTGACAGCTAGCAACCACGCCGGGCGGTTAGGGATGGCGAAACACGAAGCGCAGGCCTTAGACAAGTTGATGCCCGAGTTAGCCGGGCGGTGGGAGCATGCGACGCTCCTCATCGAAGGAGTGATAGCACAGTCCGTGCACTTACTCGACGCTAATGAGCTGGAGCGCGTCTCGGGCCAGATGGAGCTGGTGGCCGGTTACTACGGGGGCCTTTCAGACCTTTTCCCCAAATTGTTGCCGCAGGTCTTCAACTCTCCGGTGCGTTCTGACCTGCGCGGGAAAGCGCTCGGCACTTGGCTCCAGAGCGAGATCAAAAGGGGACTGGTCGATCCTTCGCGCTTCGCCATTGCTAGAGGGATCAGCGAACAAGCAATAGAAGAGTTTTCCAACGTCGCCGACAAGCAGAGACAATACCAGTACCGGTGCCAGCTAGAGACCGCGGCGGGTGAGTTAAAAGAGGCACGGAAGTACCTCTCCCAGAGCCTAGGGCTGCAGGAGACCACACATGCCGCGATCGCGGACGCAGTAAAATCTCTGGCCGATCGGCACGTGGCTCAGGGATTCGCTCTCCTGCACTGGCTACGCCTCGGCGTCGCCTGTCTGCTGTCGGAGGACGAAGAAGAACGGCGGAGGTTTCTGAAAGCACTGCGTTCGTCTCAGCTACTAGATTCTCCTTGGTGTCTGGGGAAGATCACGGCCTACCCGGCGCACGGGATAATTCGGAGAGTCGCGGCAATACGGGCAAACCAGGGGCAGCGCGAGGAGGCGCTTACGGCATTGAAGCGCATCGGGAAAGTGAAGGGTCGAGCCCTGCTCGAACTGATTAAACTTGCCGCGTACGCAGAGGTGGCCGGATTGCTGTGGGACAGTGACCCTGATTGTTCCCGGTCCATTTTAAGTGATCTAAGAGAGGTCGTCGACCCCTTCAAGCGAGGGAATTATGGTTTCCCCTCCCTGGTGAGAATGGTGGAAGAGTGGCCGCACGTTATTGATAAGCTTCTGAAGGAAGAGACCACACCTGAGGTGGCACGGGAGACACTGTTGCAGCTCGCGCGGCCCGTAGCCGACTGACAAAGTATCGGCCTCAGCGAGCTTCTCTATTTTTGAAGGTGGCTCTTTGTCGGGCGGGCGCGCCCGCCCACCTTTCTTCCTCAGTGCGGCTGAGCTTGTCATCTGGATCTTCGACATACTGAGAGTTAATGCACCGCTCGGACGATTCTTAGAAGTGCGCGATTCGCAGGCAGCGCGCCCCGCGGCTTCCGTTGCAGCGCTTCACGACGCCGCCGAGACATTGATGAAAACTGGCGCTTGCTGGCACAGTAATTTTGATTCGCCGCTCACCTCTCAAGGCGGCCGTTTCAGAGCGGGGCGACATGAGTTGACGGCGGAAGAAGAGGTGGACCTGATCTGCACTGTGGAAAGCATATTTCGAGGCGTATGGAGGGACAGGCTCAGCAGATAAAATCCAGGCGTGGCGAGCCGCCGCTGGTATTGATAAACTCTGCCGCTGAAGCAGGAAGATTAAAACAGGAAGGTGTGAGAAAGAGATGGCGGACATGGAATCTTTGCTAGCTGATTTGCAGGATCAAGACCCGGAAGTACGAAGGCAGGCCGCAGAGGCATTGAGCGAGGGAAGATTAGGCGCGCCCGCCGTTGAGCCTTTGATTAGTGCTTTGGCGGACGAAGACGATTTGGTGCAGGATTACGCCACGGAGGCGCTGGTGAAGATTGGCGCGCCTGTAATCGAACCGCTGCTTCAGGCTTTAAGGAAAAATCCGCAAATGGGCACAGTGGTGTGCGCAGTAGAAATACTGCGCCGGATAGGCGCGCCCGCCGTTGAGCCGCTGCTTGCCGCCTTGGAGGATAAAGACGACTCGGAGGATGACGAGGAGGGAGAAGCCGTAGAGGATCAAGATGTACATCTTCGTAGATGCGCGGTAGAGGCATTGGTCAGGATCGGGGATGCGCGCGCCATTAAGCCTTTGGTTCATGCTCTGGAATGGGACTCGGACCAATCAGTGCGTGTTTCCTCCGCGCGAATACTCGGCGAGATGAAGGATTTCCGCGCGGTCGAGCCGTTGATTAATACTTTGAGCCATTGGAACGCGACTTTGAAGTACGAGGCCGGGAGAGCGCTGGTGAAGATAGGAGAGCCCGCCGTCGAGCCGCTGCTTCAGGCTCTAAGGTTTCGGGGCCGGGAGACGCGAGAAGAGGTCGTCCGTGTGCTTGGCCTGATCGGAGACTCACGCGCAGACGAGCCGCTGCTGAATGCTATGATGGATGAAGAGTGGTCAGTGCGTCGGGCGGCGGCGGAGGCGCTACGTCATAACGCGCACGCCGCCGAATTTTTAATCGCCGCTTTGAAGGACGAAGATCAAAACATCCGCCTCAAGGCCGCAGGATTACTGTGCTGGCTCGGAGAGCAGCGCGCCGTCGACGCTTTGATTGCTGCGCTGAAGGACGAAGTTGAAGGTGTCCGTTCACTCGCAGTGCACGGCCTCCGTGAGATCGCAAGACACGGCCTCAAGCCGGCACATGTGGTCGAGCCGCTCATTGCTGCCCTGCGTGATGAAAGCGCGACAGTACGTAGGTACGCAGTCTGCGCACTGGGCGAGATGAAAGACGCACGCGCCGTCGATGCTTTAATTGCTGCGCTGAAGGATAAATATTCAGCGGTCGGTGGTTGGGCAGCATGGAAACTAGGCGAGATGAAAGACGCACGCGCGGTTGAGCCTTTAATAGCTGTGCTGAAGGATGAAGGCTCAGGGGTCCGTCGCATGGCAGCCAAGGCATTGGGCAAGATAGGAGACGCGCGTGCCGTCGAGCCTTTAATAGATGCTTTGATAGATGAAAACTCACAGATCCGCATAGAAGCAGCACAAGCGCTGAGAGAAATAGACCCATCATTATCATGAATGGTAGGCGTTCTTCGGGTGCATTTTACGATCCGCATGTGAGATTCGCCGCAGATGACTAGCCGGTTCGAGCCGCGCCAGATCTTTGCCTTACTGCTGCACGCACTCTCGCTCTGCGAAGCAAATCCCACTCCCCTGAAGGAGATAACGATGACCCCTGAATTGGCCGAAGCGACCTCTTCACCTGTTCTGACGGTAGCAAAGCGTGGCGACCGAGACGCCGAAAGCATCTCCGAGGCCATCGAACGGGCTGTGCCGGGTACGCGCTTCGTTGTGCGCCCCGGCACCTACAGAGAGAGCTTAGTACTCGGCAAAGATGTGGAAGTCATCGCCGATGGAGCGGTCACAGTTATCAGTGACTTCTCTAGGGGTCACAGTGGTGCATTATCTGCCCGTTCAAAAGTCTGGTCCCGGCGGTGCTGCGATCACATCATTGGTGACGTCATGTCTCGACATGCGATCCCGTTCGGAAGAGTTCTTGAACCCGTGCCTCGTGGAGTCGAGCGGATGTATTTGTTGGTTGGGTTGGCTTTATTGCTCTGGACGAGCGTTGGTCGGGCAGTTGAAAAGTCACAGCCCAAAGTGAGGTTGATGAGCAAGACGAAGGGGGCGCGACTTTCTTTAGCGCGAATTGGCTCATATTATTGGACGAATGTGGTTAAGCAGTGGAGGCTGACGACTCGGTTTGTCCGTGAGCACTTGCCGCCGCCTCGACTGAGAATGTTCAAGTGGCTGATGGCTCCTCAAAACTGATAAGCGGTCAGGTTGGCGACGGTACCAGCAATTCTCAGTAGGTAACTTACAAAAGTCGCTCTCTCGTTGCTATACAGACCCTAAACCCCTTACCGATCCTTCCTCGGTCAGTCATGAGCTTCCTTCTTTAATCTCCCCACTTCTTTCTTCTTCCTCTGTATGGCTTTACAACTCACTGACGATGTTTGCCAGTTGCAGTAGTTTCTGCTCATCGAGTTTGGCTTTTGCTCCGCCGCCGTGAGCCTGCACAGCCAGGCTGCCGGTCAATTGACGAAGTCGCAGCAGTTTGTACACATAGCGCTCGGTCACACTAAAGAGTTGGGTAACCTCTTCGACAGTGCCATACTGTTGATCGACCGCTTCTACAATGCATTGACGCAGTTGCACGGGATATGGCTTCATCCTTCTAATTGAATCTCATTTATCCTGAACACGCAAATCGAAAACGCTATAAGACCGCTCTGAAGAGATAGTGACCACGGAAGCCACGGGCCCTCTCCTTTCGCATCCGGCCTTTGGCCGTCCGTGCGGGCGTTTTATTTCTCATCATCACGGGAGCTGCGCATAATTTGAGCGAGCCTCTCATTCTCAGGCAGGTATGTAGAACTTGCGAGGCGGTCGGAGATTCGCTTATCAAGTTTCATGAGCCGCTTTACGAAGTCGGCGGGCGCACGGCCCTTCCCGCGCTCGCCAGTGATGTACTCCGCAACTGTCGGCGCATCATGCGAGCGGAAGAAGGCCCATTCCAGAAGCGTAGCCAGGGCCTCCCACATTCTCCCGCTGAGCGCCGCGTCAAGCTCATCAAGCTGGGCCTTCGTCATCTCATTCCAATTCCTCCCGTCTGCTGAAGATTTCAAGACTGCCGCTGCCGCTTGACACGGAGTTGTTAATTGGGCCTGCTCGCCTTTCAAGCTCGGGGTTATTTCTGCCGAAGACTGCCGCGAGGCGACCTGCGGTTTGCCGCGTTGCGCGAACAGGTCTTTGCGCACGGAGTTGTAAGCCCTTTCAATATCATGCCTCAGCAGAATGTTACGGTCCCCCTTGCCAACCGCGGCTTTCTTGATGACATCTCTGAGCATTCTCACATTGCCTTCGTACCTTGCGCTCTGGAGAAAATCAGCCGCCTCTGGGTCCAGCTCCAGACCCGCAGCTCCTAGATGCGCGGAGCTACTCAGGAAATGGCGCGCGAGCGGGAGGATGTCATCCCGGCGTTCATCCAGGGGCGGGATAATAATCCTTAGCGGCGTCCGGTTGAGCAGGTCCTCGCGCACCAGATCCAAATTCTGGCTCGTGCAGCAGATGATCCGCGTGTTCACGAATTTCGGAAGATATGAATTCTGCTGCGGCTGGCCGACCGGCTCCACCCGCCGGGCGCTGGCGCGCTCGTTCTCCATGATGCGGAGTAGCTTGCTTTGGACCTCCCGATCAAGGTCTGCGAACTCGTCAAGGACGAGCGTGCCTTTATCAGCGAGGTGGAAGAAGCCTTTGGTGTCTCTGGCCGCGGTAGAGAATGCGCCTTTGTAGAAGCCGAAGAGTTCGCTTCCCGCCAGTTCTTTGTTGAATTGAGCGCAGTTGACGAACTCAAGCGGGCCGTCTGCACGCGGCGAGAGATGGTGGATGAATTTAGCCAACTCTTCTTTACCCACCCCTGTTTCGCCGAGTATGAGGACAGAGCGCCCGTCCCTGTCGTGGGCCGCGAGCCAGGCTTCAAAAAGCACCTCTATCATCTTTCTGTCTGCCGCGATGAATGCTTCTGGAATCTCCATCGCCGCGCGCAGTTGATCGGGCGTCGCCCGTTCGCTCTTGACCAAGTGAACCAGGAGGTCTGCGTAGGAAGCGCCGGCCCGGTGCAGGTAATCGGCATCGAATCTTGCCGCCTGCCTGATCGTCTCCTTGCTCCCTTCGGTCGTTAGCACGACGACAGGGAGGTGAGGGAAACGACTGCGCAGCCATGGAAGAATGTGTGTGACGCCGAAGTGACTGTCATGCGGGCCGCGCCCGTGCTCATCAGGCTTGCCTGTATTGAATAGCACATCCAGGAGGACCAGCGCCCAGGGAGGCGCAGAAGAATCGCCAATCCCTTCATCACCTTCAATGCACCGCCGTATGACATTGAGGTCATTCTCGAATCCCTTGTCAGGGTCCCAGCGCTGCCCTGAACAGAAGAAGGCCCGCGCGATTGGATGTCCGGTTGTGTTCTGCGAGTCGGCGTCATCGAGCAGATGAAACTGCTGACAGAAAGAGCGCCTGATCTCGCTTAACTGTCGCACGGCTGACGGCGCGAGCGCGATCCCCTTGCCATCAATGCCCCGTCCCAGAAGGTCATCAATAATGAGAACGCGAGCCAAACCCTCGTCCAGCTGCGGCTCAGGCCAGACCACTTGCTCAGGCAGTTTTCGTAAGAATGCTGCTGCTTCCTGAAACATCTTCTTCAATTGCCCGCGCCCTTCACCGGACAAAGAGAAGACGCCTGACTTAAGATGTGGCCGCAGTTCTTTGTCGAGTTCATCCAAACGCTCCTGGCATTGTTTGATGAGTGTTTCGAGATGCGGGAAGGCGCATTGAAATCGCTTGTGCAGCCAGCGGCGCGACTGCTGGCGAAATTCTTCAGGCCACACACAAAAGGCCGGAAGGTCAAGAACCTGCGCGGGCGAAAGCGCCTCAAACGTATCACTGAGCCAGGCGCGCAGCCGTTCATAATCCTGAGACCAACGGCGGAGCGAGTCCGGGGTGGCGGCCCCGTCCGGTGTGGTTTGAATGATCTCCCCAAGACGGTCAAACCAGTTGTGCTTTAGCCCGGCGCGTTCCGCGTTCCACGGCGCAAACTTGGACAGCGCGTAGTCTGACTGGTCCATTAATCTCTCTCCCCCGGCTTACGCTCTGCGAAGCTCAGCCAGCGATTCATCAACGGCCCCTGACAAAAGCTCTAGATCATCGGGATGCTCTAAAGCCTTCAACACCGGCTCGATGAGTTTGCCGAATAAAGGGGTCTCACACGCAATGCGCAGGGCCGGCCCTAAAAGAAGCTTCGTCTCACAGCCTTGTGATCTCGTGCGCAGAGGGGAACCCTCTTTCCTCGTCTCCAACTCAAAGCGCGCGATCTCCAGCGCGGCTCTGAGCGCGAGGCGGCGAAGAGGAAGGTCTAGGCCGAGAAGCTCTCGCACTTGAGGCGTGACCTCACCGCTTTCAAAAAAGCGTGCGAGGTCTTCAAGGAGCGCCAGCGCTTTTTCAAGAGAGCCCCCCTGCGCGCAGCCGTGAACGCGGGCCTGATCCGTTGCGGGCAGCGAGGACACCTCCGTTTGAACTTTGTCGCGCGTCGGGCCGCCGTTAGAGACTATGAGGATGTGAGCGTTCGGCCTTGTGGCGAGAATGCGCGCAAGGGCCTTCCAGTTGTCCACGTGCCAGACGACGAGACCTATGTCCTTAAGTTCTGACAAAGAGTCCGAACTCTGGTGTGCCGGCCCGGAGAGACGCGCCGCCCTGCCATTTGAATTATCGAAATGCCCTAAGAATTCAACTTTCAGCATGACTCTTTGCGCCCCAGCACAGGACCAGTCTTGTTCTTTCCGCCATTAGATTGATCGCGCCGTGACAGGACTCAGACCTGAGCACGTCGGCGATTCTCTCGTCCAACTCCCTAGCGGGCGGAACTTCGATTGCACACTTCTTGAGCTGCTTGAGCGCGCCAACTACGCGGCCCTGTGTAGCCCGCTCATCCAGCAGCGCGTTGAAGAGGATGGCCGGAAAATCCCCGGACCACTCGATCAAAAGTTCTCCGGGCTTGATGACCATGCTCTTGACCCAGGCGGGCTGCGCAGACTTCGGGTACTCCTGTGCGGCGACGTGCAGCAACTCCGCGAGGGCGACGACGAAGCGAAGGCCCGGGAAACTCGGCAGGCTAACCGAGATACCCTCCGCACGGCGATCGGCTTCTACGTCTGGCAGTTCCTGGCCCGGCGGTGGGACGACCAGGGCACGCAGAATGGCATTAATGCAACCGAGGCAGCCGAGCGGGCGTGATGAGTAAGCCGGGCAGTCTTCCGGGCGCGGCCATCTGAGTTCTCGCGCGCTTTTGGCGCAGGTCCCTTGGAATAAGTAGAAGAGAGCCTTGAGCGTTCCCACACAAGCAGTCGTGAAAGCGTGTTCGCCCTCTACGTTCTTCAGAATTCTCTGAAGGCCGATGACGAGCGGAAGTTGCTGCACTTCTTTTTCATCCGGCGTGTGCGGATAGTCCGGGTGCGCGAACGGAGGGCCTTCACCCGCGCCAGGCCGGTTCGCGTCCAGGTAGGGCCGGCCTTGAAGGAGCTTCAGAATTTCGACGCGGCGTGACTCGCGGTCTTCGAGTCCCCGCTGTCGCTGTCGCTCGACCATCATCATGCAGCAATCGGCGAGGCCGAGGATGGTGCCGCGAAAGAGGTCTGCGATCTTCTGAAAGCGCGCGACTTCGTAAGGAACTCCAGGCCGCTCCAGGCCCAGGAATGTGCCGCTCACGAACTGGTAAAGACGCTGCCGCCGCCGGCCGCTCTCATCATCCGGCGTTTGATTGATGCCGAAGAGGAAGCTGGTCCTCGTGAGAGTCTCGCGGCGGCGCAGCAAAATCTCAAGCAGCGGATTTGAAGCGACCGTTCTCTTTCTCGGCTCCGCGTTCGCCGATTGATTTTTCAAATCCGCACAGCCCTTCACCCACTCTAAAAGCTCTCCCCAGTTGTCCACAAAGATCGGCTCCGCCGCTTCCTCCGCCCTGCCTTTCGACGCCAGGTAATCCCACAGCGCTGAGGCGTGATGATTATGGTGTACGGTCCGGCTCAGCATCTCATCAGACAAACGCTCGACGAGCAAATGTTCGATGAGTGCTCTTCCGCTCACGGCAGAGTTCCACCAAAACTTTTCGTGGGACCAGTCGGGAATATCAGAGGAGCTGACCCTTGCAAGATTCTTCAATGTCTTGCCGAACCAGACCGGCTGCCCGGCGCGATGAAACTTCGGCGACACGCGCAGAAACTGTTCTGTGTGATGGCCCGACGAGCGCACGCGCAGCACCTTAAAGGTTTTGAGGGTGGCATTACGCTGCTCTGCGAAGGCCCTGTGGCTCTTCGCGTCACAGGAGAAGATGGCGTTGGCGAGCCTGCGGAAAGAGTCCGCGTCTTGATCCGGCTCGTCAGGGGTCCCGTCGGCCCGCGCTTTGAAGCGCACGGTATGAAATGGGATCAGTTGCTTTAAACTTGATTGCAGCTTCTCCGGGGCCGAATGCACCAACTCCAACATACGGGGGCTGGGTTTCTTAAAGGCCCAGTCCGCGTCGTGGAAGACAACCAGGTGGGCGATGCCGAGTCTGCGCAAGCCTTCTGATGTCTCCTCACGATCGCGCCTGTCGTTTGAACCTTTGATCCCCATCGCCACCCTGTGGACGGCGAAGGTGGCATGGTTGAGGAGCGGCATGGCCTCTTCCATCTTCACCATGTCCTCGGCCAGCGAATCAATCGCGCACAGATCCGGGTAAACGGCGGGCGGGAGCAGCCGCTCATCTCGCCACGTCAGGCGCAGCCCTCCCGCGCCGGGCACGGAACTAAGATAGGGCTTGAGACCGGCGTCCCTTGTGGCGTTGAAGGAGAGGCGCAGGAAGTCGAGTGTGCCGCGCACGTTTGCGAAGAGCAGTTGCTGTATGGCGCAGAGTTGCTGGCGCGCTTCTAAGCGAGCGCCCTTCTGCTCAAGCCCGGTTTGCGGGCCGTAATACGCACGCGCGTAATAGGGCCAGAGATGATAGGCGGCGGCCAAACGCGCGTGATAACTAGCGGCCACCGCTTGGCCGGCACTCGCGGCTTTCCACAAGAGTGCCTGGTCTTTCAGAAAACTTACGACGCAAGCAAGATAATCCTGATGCTCTGAATCTGATCTTTCATCACCAATCGCCCACTGGAGCCACATTCCTGCCTCCTGCACGGTCTTGAGATCAGGTTCAAACTTCAGGGCACGAAAGGGCCATCGTCCGGCCCTAAGATGTTCCCGAATCGAAGGCAGGAAGTATCTGTTGACTGACGTGGTCTTCTGAAGCTCGATCATATTCAGATGTGAAACGGAGTTCGGATGATTCGGAGTCTATACAATCAGCTCCGTTTCTCTTTCCTTTTAAGTTAGCACGCCGGTCAAGAGTCTTAAAATCTCCGGGGCCTGATTGGGATACACCTCTGCGAGTCGCTGACATAGATGTGTGGCCGTATCTTTATAGTAAGCAGAAGGGATCAAGAGTTGTTTCAGATGCTCTTTGTCTCCCGTCGAGGCGAAGACCGCAGCCAAAGTGGCCAAGTGTTGATTCCGATCAACGAGTATGGTTTCCATCGTGCGCACAGCCCAGTCGCCGAACCCCGCTTGCGCTTGTGCTGTGGCAATGGAGGCCCGTGCAGCCGATTGAACTGAGCCATCGGCGATCATCGCGGCAACTTTAAGCGCCTCTGCAAAGATGGCCCGCCCGGTTTTGCTATCTCCGGCTTGCGTCTGGCCAAGAGCAATTTCGGCCCGCATCTTGATCTGAGATAATCTATACCTGTCATAGTCCTCTTCGTCCATAGCGCCCATCGAAGCTTCAAGAGCGGCGGCGAAAACTTCTCGGGCAGCCTCCGCCTCATCTGACTTCAGGAGGGCCTTGCCGACAGCTATGAGGGCCTTGCTTCTGTCTTCGTCATACTCAATCTCACAGGAGGTCTCAAGTGCCGCGCGCAACTCTCCGACCTTTAGCTGCGCCTGTACCAAACCCGCCAACGCATTTGAGCGGAACCCGATATTGTCCTTATCATCCTCTTTCCTGTTGAATTTCAAAGCGGTCTTTTTTGCGGCGGCGAAGAGGGTGCGCGCCTGTTCCAGGTGGCCAGCTTCTGCCAGTCGCACCGCGAGCGGCGTCATCGCTGTAGCCCGATACCAACGATCCCAAATTAATTCAACGGTCTTAAGGGCATCAACGAACTGGCCCGCAGCGGCCTGGCCAGCACTTATATCTTTGAACAACTGGTCACGAGAAAGCCAGCTTTTCATCGGTCGGGCCATCTCAATCGATCTCTCGAACGTGAGCCGCGCCTGTTCTTTAGCTTCCGACCTGGACTGCTCGGCGATAATCTTACCCAGCGCTTTCTCGCGGTGTTTCTCATTCTCGATCTCCCGTACGGTCTCAAGCGCGGCGATTAATTCTCCGGCTTCCGCCTGTCTCTCGGAGACGGCCCTCAGCGCTTCATCGCGAGACCCCGCTTCGGGGATCTTACGAGCGGCCTCAAGCGCAGTCGAAATGTCTTCCAATTGCGTTTGTTCCGCCGCCTGATCTTTCGGTTGAGACTCAACCGAATCCTCCGCCACCTTCTTTCCGGCAGAGTCAAATATGCTTAATAAGATCGCGCGCCCCGCTTCGCGTTTTCCCGTTCGCGCTCGTGCTGAGGCTACGATTAGTAACGCTTCGACTCTAGCACGCTCATCTTCTATGAATTGCGCAGTCTCCAATGCGGCGTCAACCTCTCCGGCCTTGACCTGGGCCGCGACAATCTCCTTCAACACCTGCACACGCGACAATTCATGGTCTATAAATTTATACTCCTCAGCGCTTCCGCGCGTCGTCTCAACCGCTTCGGCGAAGGTGGACCGGGCTGCTTCGCGCGCTCCTGCACGGGCTTGAGATGCAGCAATCTCCATCAGCGCCTGCGCTCTATATAATTCGATGCTGATGTCCCGCGCGTTCTTAGATGCGGCGGCGAACTCTTTAATTTGCGCCTGCGCGGCGGCAATATCCTTTAGCACTTCCGCCTGAGACAGGTAATCACCGAGTTGCCAGGCCCTCTCCAGCGCCTCGGAAAGGATATCGTTTGCGGCCTGTCGCTCGCCCAACTCAGCGTACGCGATTGCGATGGCCCTCAGCGCTTCCAAGCACCCATACTCCTCCCAGCTTTCGCCGCTTGTGCGAGCGCTTGCAAGCGCGTCGGTGAGAATAGATTGCGCTGCCCGTTTTTCTCCTGCCTGCCACCGTTCTCTGGCGAGCGTGACTAAGTTCAACGCTAATGAGCGCCCACGTCTGAAGTCCTGAAGGGTCTCAATAGAGGCCGCAGACATTCCGGCCTCTTCCTGTGCGGCGGCAACTACTTCTAACGCTTCCAGCCCGGACCAGCTATAATTCTTTCGCGCGTTTTCAATCGCTTCAGAGAAAATGGCTCTAGCTTTATCTTCTTCACCCGCCCCGGCGTAAGCAGCAGCGACTTCGCTTAACGCCCGTATCAAAAATATAGATTCGCCGTCCCAGCCAAATGTACGGTCATCAATCTCATGAGCAAGCTTAAGCGCCATGTCGAGCTTGCCGAGGGAATTTAATTCGTAACATAGATGATAACGTTCGTCGTCTTTTAAGAGCCGTCCTTGTAAGTTGTAAAACTTTTTTTCATCAACGTCGGATACCCACGAAAGGAGTTGAGCTGCACACCTGGCTTGCCACCCTGCGAGCTGGGGCAACTCTTTCGAACGGAGACGATTTAATGCGGCCCGGGCGTCTTCCGTGCGCCCTGTCTCTTTGAGTTCCCACGCCAGAAGCAGATACCAGACGATGCGGTGCTCTATCTTTTGTAAATCCGCCAACTGCCAGGCCCGCTTCAGATTGCCCTGCCGCAGTGAATCGAAAGGCGATTCCTGTGCGGTAGCTACCAGACGAGAGGAGTGTGTGAGTAAAAACTCTGCTATCAGGCTCGCGTCGTCAATCTCGCTAGCCCCTTGCATAGCCGATCTCAATGTTTGCAGTGCCAGGTCAGGCTCATCTGGAAAGAGCGCAGTCTGCGCTCGCCTGAATTGTTCGTCCCGCGCTAACGTGAATAATTCGGTCCAACGTTTTGCTTCACGTAAATGCTCTGCTGCGAATCGAAGCAGGTAGGTTCTCAAGCTCTCCTCAGCGACCGTCTGCCAGCGGGGGCACGCTTCGAGCCAAGCCCCTTGCGCCCAGTCACGCGTATCACGCACGGCACTTGAGGCATAAAGGTGTTGACGAAAGCTCTCGTGATAAAAAGAGTATCCGGTTCCAGCTTCCGGCGTCAGTCCACGCCGCAACATCATTTGGCCATAGGCTAAGGCCTTGCGAAACAGTTCTTCCCATCGCGGCGAGGCGCTCAAATAATGGCCGCACATAAGCTGCTTGAGCGTAGGCTCTGTGACAGGCCCTTTGGCCCACGACAGCAAGCAAAAAAGCGGCGTGAGAACCGTGCCGACATCGCTCAAGTGCAGCCGGTCCAGAATCTGCTCGTAATATGCTGCTAATCCGTCAGGCAATCTGTCTTCATCTTGAAGAGTCCACCTGCCTTCGCGCAGGTCTTCGATCGCTCTCTCGATGTAAAGCGGCAGCCCTTTGGATTTCTGCACGAGCACGTCAATAAAGCGGTTGCGATAGTCACCCTCTTCTGTTTGGTCGCGCGAAAAAAGCGGATATTTAAGACGGCCCAGATGCATTGTCAACATCGCGCGAATGGATCTCTCATCCATCGGCGGCAACCCTTCGGGAAAAACCGCTTGCGCCCCATTCTGGCGCAGCGCCATCTCTAAATCTTCCTCGTTGCGACCCGCACAGAGCCACACCACTTGCGGACCGCTTGCCGCAAACGGGAGCGACACGAATGCCGGGTCGACGCGGAAAATCTCATCCAGCCCGTCTAGTAGAAAGAGTACTTTCTTACCGGAATTATCACCGGCCAGGGCTACGGCCTTCGCCAACTGCTGCCGTTGCTCTTCCCGATTCGCAGAAAGGGCATGCCTCTCTCCGAGTGCCGTATACAGATGTACAAGCGCGGCCTGCAAAAATTCTGCGGTCGAACATCCTGAATGGCCTATGCGGAAGAAATAGGGGACCACGAGATAATGCTGCTCGGCTTTTCCATAATCTTTGACGAGCTTCGCCATGAGCGCAGATTTGCCCACGCCCGGCGGGCCTGAAATCCATAGCACGCCCTGCCGACAAGCTTTCAAACAATTCTTCACCTGCTGCACATGATTTCGCTTCTCGTCCTTCTTGTCGTCGCGCCCCACGAACCCTTCAGTTAGCTCTGCCACCAGGTCATCAAACATCAAGCCCTTTCGCTTCTTCTCGGCATCGGTCAGATAATTCCACTCCTCGAGACGGAACAATTGGCTGAATCGTTCGAGCACGGGGCCCACCTGGTGTGAGAAAGCGGCGCGCTCGCTGAGCGGCGTGAATTCCAAATAGCCTTTTTCGTTGAGACGATAGTAGATCTGAGGCACCGCCGCTGCAATACGTTCCATCCTTCCGTCGCGGCACTGAAAGACTTCACTGAAGGCTTGCAGCGGGAATAGATCAAGAATGAACATCTTCTGCTTTGCTTCATCAAGCTCGCTACCGGTCTCCGATTGTCGTAGAAGCGCGACGCTTTCACGGGGCAGCAGTCGAGTCAGATCCGTGCGGCTTTCCTGCCGGAATAAGCCGTCAGGACGCGGTATCCCATGCAGGTTTAAGACGCGACCATCGACGGTGCAGGCGAGTAGGCTGAATCCTTCAAGAAGTTCTGCAAAACCTTGCGCCAACTCTTCAAAGTTTTGCCGATGATGCGCGAGGAGCTCTTGCGCCTGCGTCTCGCTTAGTCTTCCGCTGTGTGCGAGGTGATTCCGCAGCGCAACGATCTGTCTCGTCGGGTCTCCGTCGCCAGAGCCGAGTAAGGGCAACAAAATCTCGACAATATAAGCGGGCAAACCAGTGACGAAACATTGCGCGCGCCCTTTTACTGCCGGCAGGCTGTCGCAAGCAACTGCGAGCAGGTCCTTCCAAACGCCGAAAGTTGGCCGCTCGAGTTTTTGAGCCAGAGCTTTGCGCAGAGTTTCCGGGAACTCATTTCTTTGCCTCAGAACGTCGTTGAGCAACACAATGGCGATGAAGCGCGTGAGGAGTTCAGCCGCATCGGTCAGGCGGTGGAGTTTGATGAAGGCATTCGGCTCGCGGGCGTATTCGCTAAAGAAGAGCGCGAGCGGGCAAGGCAGGTTTTGCGTTTGAATAGGATGGGGCTCTTCAGTTTCTTCCCTCAGGGACTCTTCATACCCGCAGGACTCACACCTGACGATGCGCGTCTTGCGTTTGAATAGGATGTCGTCAGAGCCACAACGCGGGCAAGTGTCAAAGTAATCCATAGAGGTCAGAGATTCTAAGCGACGTCCTCTGTGCTCAGAGGGATAAACGGCTGAGGAAGAGACGTACCCCGCGCGTCAACAAACGGTAGCCTCAGCGTCACGGATTAGTTTGAAATTAAGAGGCGGGAAAATTCTGGCCCTTATTTTCAAACTGAACTACTACTCAGAGTTTTTATCTGCAGCCGGATTATCATTCCGCCCTGTAAGCTCCTCCTGATTAAGTCGCTGCATCAAGAGGTCCCTGTACGGCTTTGCCACGATGCGTTCGTCTGAGAGTTGAAGCTGGCTGGCGAGCGACTTCTTTCTTCCAGAACCGCTTCTCGGCCGACATCTCCGGCGAAGTTCCCGGCTTGTAGGTCAGTTCCGCGTAATGCGGCGTCTGGCAGATGCGCAAACATTCCGAGTTGAGCATGAAATCGCGGTCGGGCCGGGAATAGTATGCGTCACTCTCCGAATCATGTTTGATGAACCTGGCATGGCTCTGCGCGAGCAGTTGAATCAGATCATCCTTTTGCGAATCTTCCAGCCGGTATTTAGCCTCGACTTCGTATATCCCTTCGGGCGCTGACTTGTCTTGAGAATCCATAACGGTGTGTAGCCGTGCTGACGGTCTGCTTTGACCTAAATCGGTCCACATGAATTTGGCACAGAGCAGTCACTTCTGATAAATCGGTTGTTGCTCAACAAACCGTCTTCAGAGGTGTACTGACTGTGCCAGGGAAAACCATAATCGAAATCCCGACACTCCTTCAAGAACAGATGTTGCAAGAACTTCGGCAGGCACGCTTTGGTTACCTGCTCGCCCTGCATATCCTCCTGCTCTGTGCTCAGCGACACACCCCGACGGAAATTGCCGCTGCTCTCTTCTGCTCCCGTTCGAGTGTCTACCGCACGGTCGCGGCTTACCGCCGAGGCAAGATCTCGCTCGGCGGTCTCAACTCCGATGAACGGGAGCAGGCGGGCACCTTCAGCCGCTATATTCCTTCTCTGCAACGCTCGCTGCTTGCGATCCTCAAGTGTGCGCCTGCGACCTTCGGCTGGTGCCGTACTCGGTGGAGTTGCGCCACGCTGGCCGCTCAGTTGAAGGCGCGCCGTGCAGTAGTTGTCTCGCAGGAGAAGGTCCGCCGCTGGTTGCAGCAGTTGGGATATGTCTGGAAGAGATCGCGCCATGTGGCACCTGACAATGATCCGGAAAGAGTCGCCAAACTGGCCCGGATTCGCCATCTGATCGAGCATTTGCGCCCTTCCGAGATGCTCTTCTTTATTGATGAACTGGACATCCACCTGCTGCCAAAAATTGGTTATGAGTGGATGCTGCGGGGCACGCAAACTGAAGTGATGACGCCTGGAACGAACCAAAAGCGGTATCTGGCCGGTGCGCTTAACTTCCTTTCGGGCAAGATCACGCATGTGCTGGGCGAGAGGAAGAACCGTTTCCTGGTCATCGACCTGCTGCAGGCGCTCTCTGGCAGGTTTCCTGCGGCGACAAAGATTTACCTGGTGGCAGACAACTACCGGATGCATAAAGCCAAAGCCGTGGAGGAGTGGCTCAAGCTGCACCCGCGCTTCGAGGTGGTCTGGTTGCCGACTTACTGTCCGCGTGCTAACCCGATTGAGAGAGCCTTCGGGGATGTGCACGACAAGTGCACGCGCAATCACAAGCGGACGCGGATCGATGAGTTGGTTGGAGACGTTCGCTGGCATCTCAGGAGTAACGGGCCGTGGCCCTATCAGCTCTCGCAGATTTACTATACGCCGGAGGTCGAGGCAGCGGTCGCTGCCTTGTCCGATACACTGGAATCAAAGGCCGCATGAGTGTACCAACTTTATATGGGCCGATTTAGTCGCCAAGACTCAGACGGGAGAGTCCGTGATCTATTATCACACCGCGCGCGCGAGTTTAATCCAGAAACCAGGAGATGCGCGGGTCGTTCACAGCTTTGCCCGACGAGCGAGCTTGTGCAGCATTCTCTATGGTATCTAAAAGCAGATCAAGGCGGGGGTGCGCTATCCACCTGAGCAATCCCGCCGGCTGTGCGCTCTCTCCCAGCGCGGTTGAAACTTTTTCCGGGTCAAGTCCGCGATCCAATTGCAAAGCGGCATCTGCCTCTGAGTCATTAAAGACGCTCAGAGATTCGGCATGCTCCTTTGGGTTCTTAAAATATTTATCGGGGTCGAATGAGATAACACCTTCTCCCGTTTTGACTGAGAGGGCCGACTGCACCAGCCGCTCTGTGACGGCTTGCAGGGCATCAACTGTTGACCAGAAGAAATTATTAGCCTCTTCGATCTGATTTCTGATCGTCTCGTTGGAGCCATCATCTGTTGGCCGGAAAGGATATTTGCGCAGGTAGAGTTGCCGGCGGAGAATGCCCCCAAGCTGACCTTTCTTGCGTACAGATTTATATACCTTGGTCATTTGCTCCTCGGCCTCGCCTTCGTTGTCAGGGCCGCCGAACCAACCCTCTTCACCCAGCCCGCGCCAATATTTCTCATTTTTAGCGATGGCCTTCTTCATTGCCAGAGCATCCCACCCGCCGTTGATGGCATGTAGTCGTTCGCCAATTAAAGCCGAATAGGACCGGGACCAATCTTCCTGAGACATCTTTGAATCGGCGGCGAGTTTCCATTCCTCTTCCGGCGCGCTCAATTCATGAAGCAGCGGGAAGGCCGGCCCGCGCCGACGAAACTTATCAACTCTAAGCGACATTGAGCCCGGCAGGAGACGCTCGGCGGCATTGAGGGCGGCATCGGTTTCAATCGCGACGATGCTCACCTGGTCGCCATCGAAATCAGCGCCGAGCGGTTGCAGCACGCCGAGCGGCAGCCCGAAAACAGCATCGTCGGTCTCTTCAATCACCGGGCGCAAGGCAATCAGCCCGCGCCTGTGAAGCGTCGGGTTACGATTGACGAGCACGAGACTTTGACTACGCTCCGAAAGACCCTCGAACAGAACTTCGGCCACTCTCTTCGGGATTGAGATTTGATCAATCCTTAAATCCGGTCGCGGAATGATGACCGCGCGGGCAGACCTGGTGAGCCTCCGGCCAAGCACCTCGCGGCGTAGAAACCTGCCCGCGCCGATCTTCTCATCCAGCGCAAGACGCAGGCATTCTGTAATGGCCTCAGTCAGATTCCCACCGAACAAAAGAGAGATGAGCAGCCTTCTGTAGGCCCGCGTCAGCTGATGCGCTCCCCCTTCGCTCGGCGGGCGCAGCCAAGGCGGAAGGACGTAGAGACGTTTGATGGTTCGGGTATGGCCTTCGAGGTTAATTTCGAGGGGCCCGCCTAAATTGATAACTCCTAAGCCGCCTCGATCGGCGAAGCGTCCTGCGTCTTCGAGAAGATTCCAGGCGTCGTTAAAGTCCGTGAGATTTTTCGTTGGGATCTCAAAGGCTTGGGGTGAGGGATGTTCGACGAAACGGCCTTTTTCAATCTTTACCTCGACGAGCGCCAAGTAGCGGTTCAACGCGCGCGTGGCGAGTGTTCGATGGTTTTCTTCGATGGCCTTCTTTTCCTGATCGTCTCCTTCTTCAATCTTCTTCTCCCGATCATCTCTTTCCCCGGTCCTCTTCTCCCACTGCATCCAGCGCGCCGTCGAGCGCTCGACGGAAAGAAGCTCACGGGCCACTTCAGGAGCGCCGTGAGCCATCAGCGCCCAGAACTCCATCTCGCCATATCGCTGCCCGCGCACCGGGCCTGCACCCGCGCCGCAGATTCTGAAACGCGACGGAGATGCGGCGTCCTGCGTTTGGCGCATGACAAAGATCGTCCCGGCGTGTGGGACCTCTTCGGACTCATCGTCTGCCTCAAGAAACTGTCCCATCGCCCCGCGCCGCGCGATGCCGACCGGCGAGAGAACAATCTCGGCCCGCCCGTCTGCGACAGGAGGCATCTCCTCATCTCCGAGAATCCTGCTCACGACGCCTTTGATTCCATGTCGCGTCGAGAGTTTATCGCCGACGTTGACACAGGCGCGCACTTCGAGGATGAATGTGATCGTTTCTCGCAGCAGCACTGACCGACCCTTCGATCGTTTGATTTCAAGTATCTTGGCATCGAAGGGCGTCACAACGCCGGGCAGGGCTATCTCTAGCCGACCGTCTTCGGCCCCCAACCTCTCGGCCTCGTGGCGACGCCAGCCGAGGGCGTAGAGATCAATAAAGGCCCGGGCCAGAGGGTCCCCTCGCTTCACTTCATCGTCTTCGGCGACCCGCAATTCAACATGCGCAGCGACCGCCGGAATGGCCACCTGCAACTCCTTCTCTTCCCAGCGTCGCAGTTTTTTGGAGGCCGTCTGAGACAGGACGATGGCATCCTCGTGCGTCCAGCCGTCATGCAGTGAGAAGACTGCGCGCAGATTTTTTCCGGGTGGCTCCCACCCGGGCTCGTCCACCTGAATGCGTGGCGCATCCTTCGGCTCTTCGAGATCGACCGCACGCGCTTGCAGGGAGGCGCCGAGCATAAGTCGTCGCGGCGCGTCGTGCAGGCGAAAAGGGATGCGCGATGTGGAGGGGCCCCAGCGGGTTGCACCTTCGCCTTCGATCAGAGCCCCTGAGTCATCAATGCTCCATCCGTTGCACAGGTATCTTGTCAGCCCCGCGCGCTCACTTTCAGGGGTGTGGACCACATCAAGGCCCGTCACGTTCCGGCGCACAATGTCTGGGAAGAGGCTCACACGTCTAGACCACAGGAGGCGTCCGTTCTTCATCGCCACGCGCATCGCCTCGACGCGCCGGTCCAGTATTTCGAGTCTGCCGCGTAGCGGGTCGTCAACCGGAACGAGCCAACGCCCTCGCACAAGTTTTCCGAGCCGCTCTAAAAATTGCCCTGTGGCTTCTTCATTGCTCTCTTCTATCCCTTCAATGAACCGGACCCAATCAAGCGCCTGGTCGGCCCGAAGGAAACGTGACCACCCGATGATTCTATTTCCGTCTTTCAGTGGCTTCCACGTCTTTGATCCCCAGTCAGGAGGTTCAGGAGGTTTACGAACCCTCCTCGCGCCCTCCGTCTCGGAGACTTGCGCCTCCGGGTTAGCGCGCCAGCAGGCGCGAAAGTAAGGGAGCACGCATCGGAGACGGCCCAGGTGAAACAGCCCCTCCCTGTCAGGGAGAGCGATCCTGCTCGCATCCACCTTGTGCCTGTCGAGCCAGCGTCGATAAAAGCTTGCGTTCTTGAGAAAGTCGAGTTCCTCACCCATTTTCGGCGTCCGTTGTGTCTCTCAATTGCCGCTCGGTGCTTTTTTTTGGCCTCTCTCTTTCTTGCGTTGCGTGTTCTCAAAGTCATGCCAATCTTTTTCGGACCAGTTTTCCCCGGCGAGTCTGGTCGGCTTTTGCAGGGCCATCCGCAGGGCTGCGGCGCGCGTGGCCCTTTTCCCTTTTTTGGCAGCATTAATCAACGCCTGGGGAGTGACTACGTCTCCGTTCGGCAGCAGAATGGCGAAGGCTTTAATCTCTGAGCCGATTTTCCCGATCACGCGGTCAAGCTTCGGGCGGTCCTCGCCCAGGAGGTCGAGCAGTTTCTCATCCGTTTCAAGAGCAGGAAGCTGGCGCCAGTCGCCCGGAGCGGACAGCGCGACTTGATTATTCTTCAGGTGCTCGGCGATGGCACGGGCGATGAGAAGCCTTAGTTGAGATGAAGAATTGTGTTTCCGTCCACGGTAATGCACCTCGAAATTCTCATCAATCCGAAACAGAACCAGAGGACGCGCGCGGCGCGGAAGCTGGTATACGAGCGGCAATTGAGAAGTCCACTCACGGTCAAAAGGGCTTTGGGCCGTCTCTCCTTCTAAAGCGACCTCACTATCACCGAAGTCTTCCAGTTCAAATGACTCGCGCGGCTCTTCCGTAGCTTCCGTTTTGAGCTCCTCTTCAAGCTCTTCTTCCTCTGTTAACTCCTGCTTAATGGATTGCTCTTGAACTCGCTGCGTGATCTGGCGCAGCCCAACGCCCACTGTATGCTGTTGGCTTTGTCTTTGACTCAAGTGGCCTCCGCTGAATGTCTGTTCAAAGGTTAAAGATGGGGCAGCTGCTCACCAGAGATTGAGTTCGCGCGGCCCAAAGAGAACAGTGAAATCGATGTGCTCTTCGATGCCAGGGCCGTGTCCATCTGATGAGCCGGGGGCTTCACTCTCTTCCGCGCTCTAGGAACTGAAGAGTCTGGGCGTCCGCCGAATCTCTTCGAGAAGCTCCGCGTTGGTCGCCTTGGGACGCTCAACCGGTTCCCAAACGTTACGTGAAAGCGTCGTGTCCCAGGGACAGACGGAGCGCTTCCAATCCAGGTGCGCGAAGACCTTTCCCGTGTGCGGGGCGCGCCGCGTGTAATGCAAGACCTGTCCGTTGTGTATGCGGTCCCGCGGGTCTGTGGATTGCTCAAGGCGACTGAAAGTCGCTTGCGGCATCCGCTCTAAGCGCACCTGAAAGGCTTGAATCACTTCGACGTGGCAGACGATCAAGACACCTTTATCCGAGCACTCGCGGTGCAGCGTGTTGATGACGCGGTCGACGCGCAGGCACAGGTCGGCCATTGATTCGCCGTTCGGGGGCCTCCAGTAGAAGCCGTCGATCTCGCGGCGTTCGACCGCCTCGGCGAAGCGTTCAAGTTTCTCTTCCTGTGAGATGTAATCGAACTCGCCCCAGTCGCGCTCGCGCAGATAAAATTCACGATACCACTCCGCTCCAGGCAGTTCGAGCAGGGCGGCAGTCTCGATGGAGCGCAGGTATTCGGAAGTGTAATAGCGGTCGAAATGGAGGCCGATGTTTTCACGGATCCAGACGCCAGCCGCCCCCGCCTGCTCCACGCCGCGGCGGGTAAGCCGCTGCGCGGATGTGTGACGACGCCTGTACTCAGGCGTGAAGGCGCTATGGTCTCCTTGGCGCGAGCGCTCCAGAGCGACATTGGCCTCCGATTCCCCGTGACGAACCAGAATCAGGTCGAGCGGCATCGTCATCTCGGCTCTCCTTCTCTCAGGAACAGGGCATGACTAAACCACTATGCACTGAAAGTGCATAGGTTTGGGCGAGACTGAAAGTCACGCCTTGTCTTGTTATAAATTTGAGTGCACGCAACGCCTCGCATTAGATTTAATGGGAGAGCGTTGCAACTGAAAGTCTTGCACTAAAGTGCATAGTTTCTACTAGCGCATTGGAACAAATGAACAACTCTTCAACTCGCAACACCCGCGTTTCATACCGGGCTTTCATCCCTTTCTCTTGGGCTCACAGCTCTCGGCGGAAAACTTGAGATCCGAAGCGACCCTTCTTGTTCGGACCCGTCCCGGTCATGTATCTTGTTGGCGGGCGCCGCCGGCTTTCTCAAAAAGCTGCAGAGCTTTAATATCAGAATTGGCAACTTTTTGGAATAGCAGGGCCCCTAGCTCACGAGCTAACAACCGGCGTGAGGGGCTCAATCGGGAGCAGGTTTGATGAGCGTCAGACAGAACTCCTTCACACATTTTATCTATCCTTTTCAATTCGACGCCGAGAGCTTCGCCGACCGCGTGCACGCCGTCGAGTCGGCCCACTGGCAGCGTACACAGGGGCCGACCCACGTCTGGCAAACGGCCCGACTCCCCAAAGAAGATATGCTGGCCTACGTTGCGGACAACGTCAACCCGCGCGATGGAGTTTCAGCGATAGGTCGCTTCTGGAAACTGAGCGATGCTTGGCACATCGCCATCTCTTCGGCCGACTGGCAACTTGAAACGCCAAGGGGCAAGATTCCCTTCCAACTCGCCGGCGGCAAAAAGAGCAGTCATTCCGCCGCCCTCGCGCTTTTTCATAACGGCGTCGGCCTTCTCACCGTCAGGGCTCAGCCCCGCACGGGCCAGCTTGCCGAGTGGCTCAACTTCCAGCACTCCTTCCGTTTCCTGGGAGGACGGCGCGAAGTCTTCGCACGGGCCGAAGCGACGGGCGAGGCCCACGCGTTTTTACAGAACAGTCGCCGCAAACAGGAGCTTGATACGAGCGGCGACAAAGACGCGCACGTTTCGTTTGATGATGTGCTGGAATCTCTGCTCGGCTCCGCCGCCATAGAGGGAGAAACCATTTCCTGGTGGCGTGAAGTCTTTATCCCCGGTCGGCTTCTTCCTTTCGCGGCCTTTTTTGTTGACGGCGTGCCGGAGCAAGAGCAACCGCAGGTGCTCTATCGAGCGCGCAGGCTCTTTTACTTTGATCAGAAGGGCGTGCGGCCAAGCCCCTCTGACCTCAGCACGGACAACCCGTCATTGCTTCCTTACTCCGCGAAGCAGTGGTTCGTCGTCGGGCGCGAAGGCGCATGCTTCGTAGCCTTCGATGCGCCCGATGTCGAGTTCACGCGTTCAGAACTTCCGGCTCATCTGGCTGGCATCTATCTCTTCTGCTATCTCTTCGCTCTGCACCAGCGATTCGGATTGCTCAAGCTGATTGAGGCGCTGACAAAATCTCGCCTCCCTGCGAACCAGGCAGACCCTGAGCCGCAGGAATCAATGGCTAAAATCTTGGAATCATTTCTGGCCTTTAGTGCGTGCAGCTACTTTTCTGAGATTGCGCAGAGCGACAACCATCACCGTTATTTCCAGGCTTGCAGGCGGGCGCTTCAAGTTGAGCAACTCTACGAAGAGCTTGGCGAAAAATTGCGACACACGCAACCTTGACCCAGGCCTGACTCTGCGTCAGCGACCATCGCCGCCCAAGATTGGCGTCGAGACTGGAGAAAGTTCTTATGGCATCCAGGCAATTGAAAGAAGGGGGAGCGGACCATTCCTTGAAGACAACTGAGTGGCTTGAAGTCGTGAAGCGATCGTGTAGCGCGTTTCGTGTGTTGAAATGGAAGATTGTCATCGTGGACGAAGAGATGGATGAAGAGCCGGCCCGTCAATTCTATTCTTACTTTGCCCGAGCGCTCTCGGATGCCTTTGGTAGAACACAGGACAGCATCAGACCGGTTCACAGCCTTGAAGAGTTGGAAGAACCAAACTCGTCGCAGGATGACATAGACCTTCTTTTCATCGGCGTGCCCGAATCGCAAACCGGGCCCACCCGCTTTCAAAACATCTTCAAAATCCCCGCCTCCATTCAGAGGCGCAAGCAGGTGACGCCCTTCCCCTTGCTCATCGCTTTAGGCAATGAGAGCCACGTCTCCACGGCCGGCTATACCCTCGCGCAAGGCATCGATTTTTACCTCAACAGGGACGCGCTCTGGCCGCAGAGCACTGAACCGCAAGGGGGGCCGGGCAAAGAGATTCAGGAACTGGTCGCGGCGGCTCTTAGCTTCCGTGATTGGAAGTTTGACCGGGCGAAATATCTCACCAAGATCACAGGCTCACTACGGACGTCATCTCTTCCAGAGAGTTTCATTGAAGGCGATTCATTCTTCACTACTGAGGAGAGAAAATACCTTCTCCTCAAGCTCGTCTCTCATCTTCCAAAGATTAGTCGAGTCGTCGTCAGGAACCGTTTGAATAAGGGGCTGAGCGGCGCCGCTTTCGTTGGGGTCGTTGATCCGATACAGGCAAACGGCAACCAACTGCTCCCGCGCGTCGTCAAGATAGACCGCGCGGACCGGCTCATGTATGAGAAAGCAAATTACGATCGGTACGTCGTAGGGAATATTGACAACTTCTGCGGTCGCATTGAGCCGGTGGTCGCCGTAGCTGATTCCATCGAGCGCCATGCGAAAGACAATCAAGCGGCGCAGAGCCCGCTCGCTGCCCTCGCCTACACGGCGGTGGGCATAAGCGATGACTACGAGCAGCCCGGAAGTATCTCCGATTTTGATGAAGAGTTGGGCCAGCGTTATCTGACGAATGCCGCTCCTTCAGAGATTCCAATCCTGCAAAAGATTGATCTCCTCTACTCAAAAATTCTGAAGCCCTTCTACCGACCTTTGTCCGTCAAGAACGGGGACGCGCGTCTGAGTAGCCTCGCGGCTTACTATCGCGCCTACATCCGGCCCCAACTCGAATTGATCTTTGAGTCGAGCCGGGAGTCAACGTCCAAGCGCGAGGCTGATCTGGCGGTTCAGAACTCGCGCCTCTCATTCTTTCGTGACGACAGATGCGTGGTCGAATACATACAGCGCACTCACCAAGACCTCCACCTCACTGTTAGGCAGAAGCGCTCCAACTATTACTTCAGGCTCTTCGTTCCCCCGAAACATCTGGACAGATTTGAATCAATTCTCTTGCGGCGCGGTAAGGAGATTGAGTTCACGGCGCAGGTGAGTAAGACGCTGCCAGACCTGCTCGATGAAAAGTTGTTGGAAGCCATCAGTGTCCTCAAAATCAAAAGGCCGGAGGGGCAAAGACCCGCAGACCTTTTACATCAGATCACTGAAGGCGCGACGGGCAGTCTCTTTCTCGACCCGCTCCTCTGCTTTCGAGAGGTTGAGCTAAGCGCACGCTCGCTCACCCAAAGCAACCGAGGGATGAGAGTCTCGATCGTCCACGGCGACCTGCACCTGCGGAATATCATGTACACGGCTTCGACCGATTCGCTCTGGCTGATTGATTTTGCCCGCACAGGGCCGGGGCACACCTGCGTTGATTTCACCATCCCGGAGGTCTATATACGCCAGCAGATGATGGCCAAAATCATCTGCCAGGAGATTGACCTCAAGCATGACAGGCTGAGCCGTGGCTACTTGGCGGAGTTTATCCGGAGAGTCAGCCGGCTCGAAGAGAGCTTTCTAAAGGTCGGGCATGATCCATTAAAGGAGCTCGATGAGCGGAATGAGCGCGTCGTGAGGCTCATGCAGCCGATCTTTCAAATTCGGAAGAATGCGCTCTTTGAAGCGGAGTGCGGCATACTCGAATACCTCCTCAGTCTCTATTTCTGCTCGATCAAGGGCTTAACTTTCAACTTCACTTCCAGCAGCAGGTCCATTGGGCCAGGACTAACAGACCCGTACCCGCGCTTGTACGCTTACGTGCTGGCCGGCGTGTTGTGCCGCAGGCTGCGTGAGATAGGTCAATTCTGAAGGCCGCGGGTCTCGGCGTGCGCTGCACATGGGAGATGAGCGCGATGAGTATGAGGGCGCGCACCTTTGATTACAGCCGGGTGGATTGGCGCTTCGTCGCGCGCATCATGCGTGAGAACAATCTGCGCCTCAGTCGAACGCGAGCGGGTGTCTCTGACACGATGACCAATCCGAAAAAACTTCCGCTGCTATTGTCAGGCGATGAACTCCGGCGCCGCTCGGCTCTGAATGAACAAAGGGTGTGCCGGTTCATCTTCCAAACCCGTCTCGACCCTCCACCCCAAAGCGGCGCGGCGGTCCAGGAACTACTCTTCACCATCGCCGACCTGACTAATGACGGGCTACTCCCGGCCGGACGGCTAAGGTTGTGGTCCAGTTCCGCGAGGCATAATTTCTTTAACCCGACAGTTTTTAAGGAAATCTCCAGAGTCGCGCCCGAAAAATTACCGGCAGCGCTCCGGTCATTCTCTCAAGAGGTCTGCCGGCGCTGGCCGGAGTTGGAGATTGACCCCGTGCTTTTGTATGCGTGGTGTGAGTGGGAACTCAACTTCGGCCCGCTCCATCCCTTTTACGACGGGTGCGGGCGCATCTCTCGCTCCTTCGGGGCCATGCTGCTGATTCGAGCATCTTACCCTTTGCCGCGCTTTGATTCGCCGTCCGCCTACTTTGAGCACGGCGACCAGGGGCCTGAAACCTTCGCCGAGCATGTCCGGGAGCGAATCGGCGGGTGAGGGAGGATACGTGCGGCCTAACTTTTGGATGCCACCAAAAAATAGTGGGCCGTCAGCGCAAATCCGAGGCAGAAGCTGACGATAGGATCTACTCTGAACGTCCCCGCCTTTAGTCTTTCGGCCAACTTCTTAATCAGTTCGAGGTCAACGTCCACCGCCGTCGTTTGGTTCACTCCGGCGGTCTGGCTGCCCCTGTTTCTCCTGATCTCCTCCCAGGCTTGCGCCAACCAGTCAACGGAAGTGAGATTCTCCCAGAGACGGTTGAACCGCTTGCCGGGTTCTCGTCTGGCAAGTTTGTTCAGGTGCTCCATTTCCTTGGCTACGTTATTCATCTTCCAGCCTAGTGCTGACCGTTTCCAAGTCTCATGTCGCGGTCAAGTCTGAGATCGCTGCCTAAGTGCCTAAGCGACGGGGTCGCCCCCGCCGCTCGGCTTCAAAACCGTGCGTGACACTTTCGCGTCACACGGCTCCTCAACAACCCGGTGTTTGTCATTCACACCTCTTCCAGTCAGCGTCTCGGCTAGACCCGCTGTACAGTCAAAGAGCGAGGGAAAGGGATGTACCCGCACCCCATGAGGCCAAGCCTGTGAAGGAAGCTTATGAGGCGCTGAGGGGTGCGGACGAGCCGTCACAGGTCAAAGTAGACCAGTCCGGAGGGATCAGTTGGTGAGGCGGAGATAACTTTTCGGTCCTCTTGGTCTTAACCTGCGGGATGGACGGCAACAGCAACGGACGCCATGACATCGGGATGGAAGATAACCCTTACACGGTGGGCTCGCGCAGAAGAAAGAAGGAAGCGCTGGTCAACCAGGTGGTCGAGGAGCAACAGGAGGACGGCCCGCCCGTGGTGGGCGAGCAGTCGAGTTTTAACTGCCGCAGAGCATACGCCCGCTTGCTTTAAAGTATCTGTCGTGCTGTGATAGACAAGTTAATGCCGATGGTATGGCTTGAAGACTTGACTTTCCCAGCCTGTTGGCTCAACGCATGGCAGGCCTGATGGGCACGTTCAAGTGTCGAGCGCCAGATTTTGGCTCGCTCTTTGGTCGGCGTCAGCTGGAGATTGACGATCAATTGCAGGCCATCATTATCACACCATCTTTCCCGGATGGAAGGTTGAGGCGATTAAGTTTGGCACCATCGCTTAGGCTTGCGGATTCCTCTGCTACTTCAAAGCAGCAGTCTACTACGAGGTTGTGATGAAGAAAATCGTTTTGACGGGTGGCCCCTGCAGCGGCAAATCAACCGTGCAGAGGGCATTGCGTGAGGAATTTCATGACCAGTTAATTCTGGTCCCCGAAGTGGCCACTTTGCTCCTCGAAGGCGGCTTCCCCGTCCCCGGTAAACATCTGCCGTGGAGCCAGGAGTGGCAAGACGCGTTTCAAGCCGCGGTCCTGCCGCTCCAACACTCACTCGAAGAAATGTACGTCCTGGTCGCAAAGAATCAGGGTGGTAAGCTGATCATCTGCGACCGGGGAATGCTTGACGGCGCCGCATACATCCCGGGAGGGGTCCAAGAGTTCTGCCGAAGGTTTGGGGTCGACACAGCCGAAGTGATGGCACACTACGAAGCGATCATTCATCTTGAATCCTTGGCGACGGCCGACCCAGAGAAGTATGGGAGGGACGGTAATGACTCCCGTTTCGAGCCCCTCGAAAAGGCGCAGCAAGTGGAGTATGGTACCCGGGAAGCATGGGCCGGCCACCCGCGTCACCTAATCATTAACGGCCGGCGGGGGTTCGAAGGGAAGGTTGCGGAGGTCCTCGGCATCATCCGTTTCATCCTTGCGGAAAAGCAATAAGGTGCGAAGAAGTTCCAGTTTCCTACACTATACGTACTATCTGGAAGGCTCCTCTGCTATCGGAGCCATTCTATATTAATGAACAATTCTTTGCATCGCCTTGAAATAGTCGGCGCGCACTTTCTCATTCGCGACGCGACAGTAATTCTGAGTTGTTTGCAACTGCTGATGCCCGAGCAAATCTTGGACCACAACTAGATCAACCCCGGCCATCAACAATTCGGAAGCGAACGTGTGGCGGCTATTCCGCTCCCGGAATAGCCGGCGCTTTTCCGGCCTCCGGACTATGCCGGGCGAAGGGGGGATGGAACCAGCAAGTGCGCGTTAACAAAGGTCGCCTTTGCATCGTTCCGCGCTTGCACCCGGCATAGTTTGGTCTCGACTACAGACGTTTGAGAAAAGCAAGCAACTCGTCATTGGCCTTGTAGCGACCGGCCTTTCCGTTTGGTGGTGTGGTCTTTGCTAGAACTTCTTCCTTCAGTGCAAGGTTGGCATCGAGGTAGATCTGGGTCGTGTCGGTTGATTCATGGCCTAACCAAAGCGCGATCACCGCGCGATCGATGCACCTTTGGCGTCTCCAGACAAACCGTCACCAGTTGACTCAAAAAAAGAGGCGACACTGCCTGAGTTGCGCGAGACACTGATTGAACCGGACTCGGCAGAGCCAGAGGCGAGCGCGCTGGATTTGGATGAGTTGTGG
>CAYLJO010000055.1:0-30442 GCA_964383905.1 uncultured Blastocatellaceae bacterium | reverse complement strand
TAGGGTATACCTACGGCACATACGAGCTGCCCGGAGGCGGTACTAACGGTAAGCCGGGCGAGAAGGGCAACTACGCCAGGGTCTGGAAAAGACAGGACGACGGCTCGTGGAAAATTGTGGCGGACATCCTGGACCCGCTCCCGCCGCCAACAACCAAATCTGCGAACTAGAGTTATTGATGAGGTGTCATCACTTTTTGAGGTAGGTCTTCGCGGCCATCTTCGCCAGTTTCCACATTTTGCCCCATTCGATGCGGCCTTCGGTGTCGCGCCCGGTCAGCTTATCGAGGAAGAGTTGGCGGAACTGTTTGCCTTCCCGCCGGAGCATGAACTCTTTGGCGTAAGGCTTGGCCGTGTCGAAGAAGCTGAACCCGGGGTCGGTGACGAGGCCGATGCCTTCGAGCGTCATCAGGGCGCGGATGATGTAGGTGAAGTTCGCGGGTAGGCGGAACGGGTATTCGTACACCACTTCGGCCAGATCATAGGTCAACTCTTTGAAGTTCACTTCGCCGAGCTTCAGGTTGATGTAATGCTGAAAGAGTCCTTCGACGACGGGGCGCACCGACTCGGGATCGACGCCCGGCTTGAGGAAATTGAGGTTAATTAAATCCTGGGCCAGCCCGTGCACATCACGCTCGACGACGTGGAAGAAGGAGTCAATCATCATCGACTGGAGGCGCGGCGTGATCTTGCCCGTCATCCCGAAATCGAAGAAGGCGAGGTGGCCTGTGTCCATGACCCGCAGGTTCCCCGGATGTGGGTCGGCGTGAAAGAAGCCGTCCTCCAGAAGTTGTTTAAGATATGTGCGGACGAGCAGGCGATTGACCTTGACGGGAGAGATGCGCCGTGCGCGGAGGGCTTCGATGTCGATGACCTTCGTGCCGCGAATAAACTCCATTGTGAGCACGCGTGAGGTGGTGTGCGACCAGTAGATCGCGGGCACGCGGATGGCCCGCCAGTCCTTAAAGTTCGCCCGAAAGCGGTCGGCGTTACGCCCCTCCTGCACGTAATCCATCTCTTCGGAGACGGTCTGAGAGAATTCGCGCAGCATCCCTTCCCAATCCGCGTTCTCATTCGCCCGCGGGAAGAAGCGATCGGTGAGCTGAATGATGCGCCGGAGGAGGGCGATGTCAAAACCGATCGTCTCCTTAAGATTGGGTCGCTGGACCTTAACGGCCACCTCCTCGCCGGTGTGAAGGCGGGCGCGGTAGACCTGCCCGAGCGACGCGGCGGCAATCGGCGTTGCGTCGATCTCGGCAAAGGCCAGTCGCAACTCTTTACCGAGCTCCGCTTCGATCCGCGCGTACGCTTCCGGGGTGGGAAAGGGCGGCACCTGATCCTGCAGCAGGGCTAGTTGCTTGACATACGCAAGCGGCAGAAGGTCGGCGCGCGTGCCAAGCGACTGCCCGATCTTGATAAATGTTGGCCCGAGCGTGATCAGATTACGACTGAGCCACTCGGCCTGCTTCTTCAGTCGTGCCTCTTTATTCTGCGTCCCTTCCGCGCCGCGGAAGATAATGAGGCGCAGCGCGCGAATCAATAGATCGAGCGCGCGCCGGTCAACATCACGGCTCCATTCCTGAAAGAGAGCCACCCGCCCGCGCGCTCTTGCTTCCTCGCGCCAGCGTGCGGCCAGGCGGCGGGTGAAGTTGGCGCGAACGTCATAGCTGTCCAGATACAGGTAGAGCGAAAGCCGGCCGAGAACGCGCCCGATGTTTGCGGCGCGCAGCCAGCCGCGCAGTCCATGCGCTCCTGCTTTCTCGGCTTCTTGATGCGCTTCCGGCGGTACGTCTAACGACTCACCGCCGCCGGGTATGGCGAGTTCACGAGCCAGCGCGAGTGAGTAGGTTGCCGGCTTCGCATGACCATTACCGTTCAATCCGTTGTTGCCATTAGGACGGCCGTTTGGCGCGTCCAAAGCTATGACCTTGTCTTGTTTCGCGGTTGCCATCACACCTGTAATAATACCGAAAAGAAGTCTAAAGTCTGGAGTCAAAAGTTTAAACTCCGCGGTCAAGCGTTAGACTCCAGACTCTAGACTTCAGACTATAGCCAACATGTGGCGTACACTGCGTCGCTCAAAATAACCTGATGCCCGCGCGCAGTCGCTCTCGATCTGCCGTTTCAACTCCTCGATGGAGGCAAACTTTTTCTCATCACGTAAACGATGTAGAAAGCGTACACGCACGACATCGCCGTATAAATCTCCCGACCAGTTCATGACGTACGTCTCGACGGATGCCTCAGTCGCGGTCTCAAACGTCGGGCGCGTGCCGACGTTGGTGATACTGCGCCGCCATGCGCCTTCAATCAAAGTGGCCGTGACGTAAACGCCATTGCGAGGTATGACGCGGTTTTGCGGGTGAAGGTTGGCCGTCGGGAAGCCGAGTGTGCGACCCCTCTCCTGCCCGCGCACGACGCGGCCCTCGACCCCGTACGGGCACCCGAGCATCCGCCGCGCGAGGTTAATGCGCCCTTCCGCCAGCAGTTGACGAATCCGGCTGGAGCTGATTCTTTGGCCCCGCAATTGCACCTCCGGCACTTCCTCGGCACGAAAGCCGAGCCGCCCGCTCACTTTTTTCAGCAGCCCGATATTACCTTCGCGATTGTGCCCGAAGGCGAAGCCGCGCCCCAGATAGACCTCCCTGGCCTGCAGGCGGTCTGAGACCACGTCACGTAAGAAATCCTGAGCGCTGATTTGAGCAAACTTTTTGTCGAAGCGAATGACAATTGTTTGTTCGATACCCAATACACCGAACGCCTCTATCTTCTGATCGAATGTCTGAAGCAGGGGCGGCGCGGATTCCGGGTGCAGCACGGCGCGCGGGTGAGGGTCGAAAGTAATCACGGTCGGCACGGCATTGACCTCGTGCGCACGCTCGACAACCGTGCTCATGACAAGCTGATGCCCTAGGTGCAGCCCGTCAAACACGCCGAGTGTCAGGACGGTCGGTCGCGCGATCTCCGCGTTATCAGTTCCGTGAAAAAGACGCATAGATGAAACGATGAACAATGAACGCCGGAACGATGAATTAGAAAAGATGTTCATTCATGGTTGCGGCGCTCCCCGTTCATCCTTGTACTACCAGTCCGTCGTAAGCGAATTCGGTGCCGGCGGGTAAGCGCACGGAGTCGCGCGCATGTTTAACGTCATGAGCAATGTGCGTTAAGTATGCGCGGCGCGGTTTGAGCTCGGCGACGTACTCGAGTGCGCGGTCGAGGCACAAATGTGTTGGATGTTCCTTAAAGCGCAGGCTGTCGAGCACCAGCACATCAAGGTCACGCAGGCCTCCCATCGTCTCCGGCGGGATCTCACTCAAATCCGTCGCGTAGGCGAAGTCGTTGAAGCGGTAGGCGACCACCGGCAGCCGCCCGTGAATAACTTCAAGGGGTGTCACCTGTAGATCCCGCCCGATGCAGAACGGCGCACCGGCGACGACTGTGTGCGGCAGAATTTGCGGCAGCCCCCCGCCGATGTGTGACGGCTCAAAGACGTACTGGAAGATACGACGGATGTCGCGCCACGCCCTTTCATTCGCGTAAAGGCCGAGCGCCCCGTAGCGAAAGTTTAATGGGCGCAAATCATCCAGGCCGAAGATGTGGTCGGCGTGGCAATGCGTGATGAGTACGGCGTCGAGCCACTTCAGCTTTTGGCGTAGCGCCTGCTGGCGGAAGTCCGCGGAGGTGTCGACGAGGACCGCCTTGCCGCCGTGCTCGACGAGCACGGAGACGCGCAAACGCTTATCGCGTGGGTCGTCCGATGTGCACGTCTCACACTCACATGCGATGGACGGCACGCCCGTCGAAGTCCCCGTGCCGAGGAAGGTCAGTTTCATTTCCCGCCAATGATGTCGCGGCCCGTGAAGCCACGCGGTGGCGTGGGCGGCGCGGCCTTCGTCAGGGAGACATACTGCATGCGCAGGTCTGCGAGCAGTCCCTCGAAGATCTGCTGTTCCTGCGCGGTGAGATTGCCGCGCGTCTTTTGCTGCAGCATGCCGAGCACGTCTATCCAGTGTTTACCGAGCTGTAGGTCAACCTTGCGCTGGCCTGTCGCCGGGTGCTCCATCATGCCGAGCGCGGCGGCGGCGTTAGACGCGATAGACATCAGAAAGTTAATAAAGCTGGCCGGGTCATCGGCGCCCGGGAGGTCATCTTCAGCGTAAGCGTCTTCGGGCGTCCTGTCCTGCGGCAAAGGGGAGCGGGCGCTGCCCGCCGCCTGAGAAGATTCGACGCCGCTACGGCGAGCGCCCTGGCTTGTCGATGTTGGGGCGGCGCCGGCTTGCGGACTGTTCGCTTGTGAAGGGGCCACGTCGCGCATTGTCGAAGCCGTTTCGGTGGCCGCGGGCGTTTCTTCACGCTCGACTTCGCGCGGCGAGCCGTCGGGGTTAAAGAGACGGCGGTCTCTGACGGTAAAGGTGGGTTGTTCTTCGCTCATTTTGATGCTCTAAAAGGCGCGGCCTCTAGACGTCTCTGACGAGGAAGCGGCGCGCCCGTATCTTTCGTTTTGATATTTCTCACGCGATGGTTTGATGGTAACACCAGTGTCCGCACGCCCGCAAGAAGAGGGCTTAGCGATTCAACCAACTTTCTTGCGCCCCCGTGCAGCGCTCGCGTACAATGTGTCAAATATCAGTCCAAAGTCAAAAGTCTCGTGTTCCGGCCCGGCCTTGAGCGTTAGATTTCAGACTTTGGACTTTAAACTTTGGACTAATTCATGACTGTTTCATTTGATGACCTGGTAGCGCTGATGGCACGCCTGCGCTCGCCCGAGGGGTGCCCGTGGGACCGCGAGCAGACTTATGACACGCTCGCGCCGATGCTGTTGGAGGAGGCTTACGAAGCTTTCGAGGCCGTCGAGGAGGCGCGTGAAGGTCGGCCCCTGGAGCTTCGCGACGAGCTCGGCGACCTTCTTTTTCAGATCGTTTTCTACGCGCAGGTCGCACATGAGCGGGGCGAATTCTCAATTCACGACGTAACGGAAGCGATTTATACAAAGATGGTGCGTCGCCATCCGCATGTTTTCGCCGACGCATCAGCCAATGATGCGGCTGAAGTCCTGCGCAACTGGGAAGCGATCAAGGCTGAAGAGAAACGACTCGCGGGTAAAGATGCGCGCGCGGAAGATGCGTCGCTGCTCGACGGCGTCTCGACCAAAGCGCCCGCGCTGATGGAAGCGCACCAGCTCGCCACCAAAGCGGCCCGTGTCGGCTTCGACTGGAAGCGTATTGAAGATATCTTCGACAAGCTTCACGAAGAGGTTAACGAGCTCCAGGCGGCGATGAAAGAGCGCACCGAAGCAGAGGAGGCAGCGGGGGCCCGCATCCGTGAAGAGATCGGCGATGTACTTTTCGCCGTGACGAATATTGCGCGTCATTTGCAGGTCGAGCCCGAGGCCGCTTTGAAATCAACTAACCGCAAGTTTCGCCGCCGCTTCCGCCACATCGAGCAGGGTTTGAAAGCTCGCGGGCGCTCGCCCGACGCCGCAACACTCGAAGAGATGGAAGCACTCTGGCAGGAATCCAAGCAGAACGGCTGATACAGCTTGAGCCGAACGGCTTCGCCAAAAAAAAAGAGAGGCCCAACGGTTCACGGCCTCTCTTTTTTGCTGCCGTCCCCGGGCAGCTTCCTAGTCGTTGAGCTGAATGGTACGCAGGACATGTTGGAACGTCCCCTGGTAGTTACGGTACTCATTCTGCGGCGCGACGCCGACCACGTAAAACAGGTTACCGTTGCGCAGCATGGTCGTATAAACGGTGACCAGTTCGGGACGCCCGGTGACTTCATTAGTGTTACTCAGAGTCATCGCGAGCGCACTGCGCCCGGCAATGCTACCTCTCTGGTAGCCGCCCTGCTGGCGCATGTTCGGATTACCTTGCGCCAGGCTATTGATATACTCAGCCGTCGCCTGCTGCAAGTCCCTGCTCTGTGTTTGGCCGATCCCTACTAAAACCCCGTGTGTGAACTGGCCCTGGCTGTCGTAGGCGCCGTCGGGGGCGAATGTCACAGAGTTTTGCGACTGCAGCTCGCGCCAGTTGTCCGGCACGCTGATCCTGAACAGGTTGCCTTCCGTATAGGTCTGGAAGCGTGATGATGGGTACTGCACACGCGACCCGATCCGAGCATCCTGCGGGTAGCCACCGCCACCACTTTGGGGATAGCGCTGCCCGCTCCGCGCAATCTCTGCCGACGAACGGGCGCGCGGGTAGCCGCGCAAACGCTCCTGGATGCTGCGGAACTCGCCGGTATCGCGGATCGGATTGACGACGCGCAGGTACTGGGCCTCTTGCTCGATCCGCGCATAGCGATTAGCCGGACTCGGGTGGTCACTCATAAACTGCGGCCCGCCGCTACCGCCCTGTTGTTCGATGGTCCTGAACATATTCGCCAGGTCGCGCGGGTCGTAGCCGGCCCGCGCCATGATGTGCGAACCGAGAAGGTCGGCCTCGGTCTCATATTCGCGGCTGAATTTTAAGAAGTAGGTGCCGACGGCGGCCTGTCCGAGCTGACCGATGGCAGGACCGCCGAGGACCGAACCGGCAATCCCGGCGATGCCTGCGAGTAACCCATACTTTTGCGCTTTGGTCGCCTGCGCGGTGCCGTGACGCAACGCGACGTGGCTGAGCTCATGCGCCATCACCCCCGCCATCTCGCCCTCGGTGTGAGCGGCTTCGATCATGCCGCGGTTGACAAACATCGGACCGCCCGGCAGGGCAAAGGCGTTGATGTCATTGGCGTCAACGATCCTGAAATAATATCTGAATTCAGGATGCTGAAACTCCGGCGGGATCGCTGCGACAAGTCGCTGGCCGACGCGCTCAACGTAATTCGTCGCTACGGAATCGCGCAGGATCGGCATCTGTTGCTCGACCTGGGCGGCCGCCTGCTGGCCGACTTTAACGTCGTCGCTCGGACTGTATCTATTGCTATGATAACTGATTTTGGTCTGCGCAAGGGCCGCCAATGGCGTCACGAAGATTGCGACGGCCATGAGCCATGCGATTAATCTCTTGGTATAAAGATGATTGTTCCCGGTCATTTTTCTCCCTCCTCCGAAACGCGCATGGGCGAATGCCACGGCACGCTCGTCGTAACAATCAAAAGAGCGGCGCCCCTTTTATCGAAGGGAGCGCCGCTCTTTTAAGCTAAACTGTTCCCCCGAAACTTTCTTCTTGAGAACTGCTCGTTCTTCGGACGCGCAGGGGGAGAGAGCGCGTTGATCTCTATCACTTCAGCCGCTATTAATTCTCCTGCGGCAGCTTATTGGCATTATTTCTGATGAATAATAGCACAAGCGGGTTGGCCTCGTCACCTCCTCCGGCCGTCAAAACTAGCGTCACGTCAGTCTGTAACCCCTTCTCCTTCTATGAGTTCCTTTGTTCACGGGGCGAGTTTGTTTCGTATTCCTCACATTGTCGTCAAACTTTATTGACGTGCCGGCAGGCGGGCGTGGAACGGAGACAGCGACGAAGGGGGAGGTAATCACTTGCGGCGTCATCTCGCCCGCTTTCGGGCTCTGTTCATTGACACGCACGGCGAGGGTCTTGCCTTCGCGCCGGATTCCGGCAATCGAAATACTGTAGCCGCCCGTCCGCTTGAGACCTTGATAAGCGATGATGACGGCGTTGGTGTTGAAGCTGATTTCAGGCGCCGGGCGATTATTACCGATGATGCCCCAGGCGCGCTGGAAATCGTTCTGATCAGTAATCAGCTCGAGGGCGCGTGCCCCCTCGTAGCCGCTCATCGTGCCCGTCGCCAGCACGGAGAAATCGATCGCGCTCGCCTGCGGCTGCACATCATTTGAAGCGGCGGCAGCAGGACCCGCACCCGCATTGCCGAGCAGGGCGAGGCGAACTATTTTGACGGGTGGCATCCCGTAGCTGAGCAGGCGGTCATGAAATTCGGCGAGACGAAAAGCGGGGCCCATCCGCCGTCTATATTCTTCGCGCAGTTGCAAAATCTGATTCTTGCCGAGTGTGTAGGAAAGGAGCTGGATTGGTTCTACTGTTTCGCGCCGGGCCCCCCGTTCCGCGTTGACGCGCTCCTCATAACCCTCCCGCATGAGGAACTCGACGCCTTCCTCGTACGTCATACCCTCTGTGTGCATCCGCAGGCTCACCAGGTACCGGCACAAAAGCCGTAGCGCCCGGTGCAGCTGGGCCAACTTGAGCTTCGGATTATTGCCGCCGAATCCTTCCTCCAGCATCATCTGCTCGCAGTAATGCGCCCACCCCGCGATAAAGCTCGCCGAGCTAAAGGTGGCGCGTACGCGCGAGGGGCTGGAGCGTTTCAATGCGAGAAACTGGTAATACCGGCCCGGGCACGCCTCATGCACAGAGAGCATGAGCAGGTCGTAGCGATTGAAGTCCCTCAGGTACTCTTCACTGCGCGCGGCGTCCCAGCTCGGGTCAGGCGGCGTCACGTAAAAGTAGGCCTCAGTCTCGACGCGCTCAAAGGGGCCGGGCGGGTTCAGTGAGGCGAGCCTGAGCGGGGGGGCGTAAAGAGGCGACTCGGCGACCGTCAAGCTCTCACGCTCAGGCGGGGTGATGATCTCTTGCGAGCGGAGAAAAGCGCGGGTGCGGTCCACCTCGGCGCGCGTGTCGCCGACCAGTCCGTCGGCCGCTGGGTGCTCGCGCCGCACTATCCGCAAGGCGTAGGCGAGGCCCTTCCCTGGCGCAATCTCTTCAGCCAGGGCGCGCATCTCGTCCTGCGTCCGCTGCAACTCCTTTTCCCCGGAACGGATGAGTTGCGCGGCGGGCGTATCCACCATCTCGTCGTAGAGGAGCTTGCGCCGGTAAGTATCCGCGCCGAGGCGGAAGTCGCCTGTCGAGCGTGGTAAGAGATCACTTTCTAACCAGCCGGCGAAAGAGCGCACGGCTTCGATAACACTATTGTTTACTGCTTCAACCTCTGCTTTGCGCGCCGCGCTCAGGCGCCCACCGGACGCCTGCTCGATCATCTGCGGCACGTCTCGCGTAAAATAATCTATGCTTCGGCGGGCCTGCGGGATGGCCATCTCTGTGTAAATGCGCGGCGGGGATTCAAGGTTAGCCCGCGCTTCGCCCAGTAGTCTCACGATCTGACGCTCGCGGGCAAGCACGGCATCAAGTCGCTGCTCGGGTGGGGCGTAATTTCGTTTCAAAATATTATCTATGCTGGCGGACGCCGTGCGGGTGTAGATACTCGGGTCGCGCCGCCACATGCGTATATCCTGAAGCTCGAGCAACTGGCTGCGGGCCTGCGACACGAGCAGAAGGTAATCGTCGCGCGCCACGGGCTTCAGCCCGTACCCATTAATGCTTGAAAGTTCCGCCAGGACGGCGCGCAGCCGGCTGATCTCGCGCCCCACCGACTCACGGCTGCGCGATTCCAGCGTACGATCATATTCATGCAGGCCGAGCGCGGTCGCCTCGGTCGGGTTGAAGGCATAATAACCACGCAGGTATGCGTCCGTGATCTGGTTGAAACGTGCGGCGGCAGGGCCGCTCCTCGTGAGTGTGCCGGGGCGCGGCGCGCGGCGGGGCCGGCGGCCCTGAGCCAGGGCCTTAAATGGCGCGATCATGCTCAGCAAGGCTGCGAGCACAAACAGCAGAGCGTAGATTTTCCTCTTCATCAACCCAGCAGTCCATTTCCGAATGATATTGGCAGACCGATGTCTGCGGCGTGACCACGGCGATGAGAGATTAACACAGAAATGTGAGGGGCGGGGGCCTACTTTTTCGGCGTCATGCGCTCGTTGATCCAGCGGGTGGCTCCCGCGAGGGGCGCGATGAAGTGCTCTTCACCCTTCCACACACGGATGATGGAGATGATAAAGAAGATAAACGCTGCAATCGAGAAGACCGTTCCGCCGAACGAGCTGCCCGTAATAACCCTGACCATCGTGAAGAAAAATCCGATCCCGAGCACCGCCAGATGCAGCGCCAGACCTTGCGCGGCATGAAAGCGCGTGCGGACCTCATTACGCGGTACGATCAAGAGCTCGATGATCGCCGCCACCAGTCCCACGTAAAAAGGGATGTAGGGTAGGATCATCGTCACATTCTCGGGCAACCCAATGCCGGAGACGGTTCGCGAACAGGGCGGCGACCGGCGCGCCGGGGCGGAAGCAGGATACTGCCTGGCGTTTTGGTAAACGGTCGGCGGCTGGTAAGCCGGAGGCGCAAAAACCGAAGGGTAGGACGAATACTGAGCATTGTCCATGCGGCGCGTCGGGGCCTCGTCGTCACCCGCCCCCAACCCGTTCGGCGCACGGCCCACTTCGCGCGTCGCGCCGCCGACCTCTTCGGTGTGCGCCGAGCTGCGGGTCGCCCCCCACACCTCATCCGTCTTGCGCGCGTAATCCGGGTCGAGCGGGTTGGTATCGTATTTATCTCTCTCAGCCATACAATATTATTACGACAGATAGGCCCCCCGGGTTCGGGCCTTCTTATTCACCCGCAACATTATACCCTATGCGCTCCCATCGAACCTCATGCTCGGAGATCCGAAAAGCGCGCAATGTCGCAGCCCCGCCGCGGAGGCCGATAATGAAGTAAACGGCCGCCGGGTAGTAGGCGAGCCGCACGTCTGTCTCCGACGGCACGGGTTCGCCCGAATGCGGGTGTGAATGATAGATGCCCAGAAGTCGCTCGCCACGCCCGCGCATCAATCTCTGCGCGGCAAACAATTCCTGCGGCGCGGCTTCGTAAGCGACGAGCGGATCCGGCGCGACGTTGCGCAGGCGATAAATATTTCGCGCCCGGCCGTCGATGGCCCCGCCGACCAGCCCGCAGCATTCCGCCGGATTCATCTCGCGCGCATGGGCATACATCCCCTCGACGTGCGTGCGTAGGAGTGTGATCATGTTTCACACCAGAGCGTCACCGGCGCGTTTTCTTTAGCGGCACCCCTTTCGGCGTCCGGGTGCGCGTTATTCCTTCACGACCTTGAGTCTCAGCTCTTCCAGTTGTCGCGGGTCAACTTCGCCCGGCGCGTCGATCATCAGGTCGGCCGCCGATGCCGTTTTCGGAAATGCGATCACGTCACGAATATTCTCCGTACCCGCCAGCACCATCATCAGGCGGTCTATGCCGGGCGCGATCCCGCCGTGCGGCGGCGTGCCGTATTCGAGCGCGTCGAGAAAGAAACCGAAGAGAGCGCGCGCCTCCTCCTCCGTCATGCCGAGGGCCTGGAAAATCAGCCGCTGCACGTCACGCCGGTGAATCCTGATTGATCCGCTCGCCAACTCCACGCCGTTGATGACGGGGTCGTAAGCCTTGGCGCGTAATTTCCCGAGCAAATCTGTTTCACCGCCCCGGACGGCCTGTTCCAGCAGCGGCAAGTCTTCGTCGAGCGGGGAGGTGAACGGGTGGTGCATCGCGTAGTAGCGCCCGTCGTCGTCATGGAATTCGAACATCGGGAACTCGGTCACCCACAGCGGCGCGTATACTTTCTCGGGGATCAGCTTTTCCCGGCGCGCGACTTCGTTGCGCAACGCGCCGAGGCTCGCGGCGACCGTCTTCGGCTTGCCCGCGACGATCAGCACCGCATCATTCTTCTGCGCTTCAGCCGCCGCGGCCAGGCGCGAAACCACCTCCTGGCCCAACGCCTTCAGGAGTGACGACGACAGCTCGTCGCCCACCTTGATCCAGGCGAGCGCGCCCGCCCCGTAGCGTCTCGCGTGCTCCTGTAATTCGTCCAGGGTCTTGCGTGACAGCGCCGCCCCGCCCCGGACGACGATCCCTTTCACCTCGCCCCGGGCCTCCAGCGCCGCCGCGAACGGAGCGAACGTCGTTCCCTCGAGCACGGGCGAAAGGTCGCTGAGCTCCATCCCGAAGCGAAGGTCTGGTTTGTCCGAGCCGAAGCGCCTGAGGACCTCCGCGTATGAGAAGCGTGGGAACGGGACCGGCAGCTCGACGCCGATCAGATGGAAGACGCGCGCGAACAGCCCTTCGATCAGCGTATAGACCTGTTCCGGCGTGGCGAAACTCATCTCGACGTCGAGCTGCGTAAATTCGGGCTGGCGGTCGGCCCTCAGGTCTTCGTCGCGGAAGCAGCGCGCGATCTGAAAATACTTATCGAGCCCGGCGATCATGCACAACTGCTTGAAGAGCTGCGGCGACTGCGGCAGCGCAAAGAATTTTCCCGGCTGGATGCGCGACGGCACGATGTAATCGCGCGCGCCTTCGGGCGTCGACTTAATCAGGACCGGCGTCTCGATCTCCGTAAACCCCTGCCCGTCCATGTAGCGGCGGATCTCTGCGAGCACGCGATGGCGCAGGCGCAGGTTTGCCTGAAGCTGCGGGCGGCGCAGATCCAGGTAGCGATATTTGAGCCGTAAATCTTCGCTGGCGAGCGCATCCGACGAGACGGTTTCAAGCTGGAAAGGGAGCGTGCGCGCGTCATTCAAGATGAGTATCTCGCGCGCCTGTACTTCGACATCGCCCGTCGCGATCTTCGGGTTGCGCTGGCCCTCTTCGCGCAGGACCACTTCGCCGGTGATGGCGATCACGTATTCCCTGCGCACCTCTTTCGCCTTCGCGTGGGCTTCGCGCGCGCCCTCTTCATTAAAGACGACCTGCGTGATCCCGTCGCGGTCGCGGAGATCGAAGAACGTCAGCGGGCCGAAATCGCGGCGGTTCGCGACCCAGCCCATCAACGTCACGGTCCGGCCCACATGTTCCGTGCGCAGCGAGCCGCAGGAGTGCGTGCGCCGCAAGCTACCCATGTTATCTAACATGACAGGGATTCCTGATTTGCCTTGGTTATCTCTGAAGTAATCATTGGAGCACGCTGGGGATTATATAAATCTTTATTCATGATCTGGTCTTCCTCTCGGGCCCTGCGGCCGTCTCCGCGGTTCAATTTTTTGGCTGCGCCCCGCGCTCTTCCAGGTAAGCCCGGGTATATTCGACGTAGTTTCGCCAGTTTACGTTGAGGCGCGCAACTTCCTCGTCAGTCAGCGGACGCTTCACCTTCGCGGGCACGCCCATCACGAGCGAACGCGGCGGGACCTGCGTTCCCGGTGAGACGAGAGCGCCCGCCGCGACGAGTGATTGCGCGCCGATTCGCACCCCGTCCATGACGGTTGCGCTCATCCCGATCAGGCACCCCTTCTCGATGTAGCACCCGTGCAGCGTCACGTTATGGCCCACCGTTACCTCGTCCTCAAGGACGGTCGCGTGTGTGCCGTTACTGACATGGATCACCGTCCCGTCCTGAATGTTCGTGCGATCGCCGACGCGTATGTAAAAGACGTCGCCGCGCACGACCGCATTAAACCAGACGGACGATTGCTCGCCGATGACGACATCGCCGACGACCTGCGCGCTCTCTTCGATAAAGGCGGTCGGATGAACCTGCGGGCGCGTGCCGCGGAAAGCTTTGATCATAGTATTACACGGCAATCGGATGAAATATAGACGATCCCTTCCGAAGAAAGTGAAAACGGTAGCATGAGCCGCGCGGGTGGAGCAAGGGAGGGCGTCTGCGGGCAAAATCAGGCGAAGGGTGCGAGTCGGCGGCGGCCTGTATTGTGGTGTTCGATTGAGGCTTGATCGCCCCTATTCCAGGTAGTGTTCACTGAGCATCGCTCGTAATGAGGTCGGCACGGTGGCCCAGGCCGTGGTGCAGAGCGCCTTGGGGACCAGCTCATGACGCACACGGGAAACACACCAACGCCCGATCTTCTCTTCGTAGCGCCAGCGATAATACGGCCCGTCTTCGCGCCGGCTGTAGAAGACCCAATGTCTTCCGGGCATCTCGATGCTTTCGGTGTTGATAAAGACTCTCAGTCCGTTCATCCGACGTCCCTTTAATAGCTGGGCGTAGACGCGCCGCGCCCACTCAACTTCCACACAGCCCTCCCCCTCATCAAATGCGAAGCCCCGGCGCCCTTGATCCTGCCCGAAAGCCCACCGATGATTAAAGAATTCGGGAGATGATAGCGCTCGGGTCAGGCGGCTTCAACGAGGCGCTCGATCCGGTTCCGCAGCATCTCTGCCTGCTCGCCAAACACGGTCCGCGTGACATGGTCAACCAGAATGAACTCCAACTTTGCCTGGGTATCATTCTGCTTTCTTTGAAAGTTAATCGCGACTACGTTAGCAAGGTTGATATACGAATCGTTCGGACCGTCTTCCGTCTTGATAAAATTGATCTGGGGCATATCCCCCTTCCTCCTTCTTGATTCGCCGCGAACCTTAGCAGGAGCGCTCTCCCGGCGGTAAACCTTTCGCCCATCATCGATTCGAGTGACACTTACCTTCAGTAGATTCCTCCGCTTCAATCCGCCGTCCGGCCGGTATCTACCAGGTCTTCGACGCGCCAGTGGGTGGACTGGCCCAGACGGGTGATACGCCCTCGCGGGTTGACCTCGTAATCCGGCACCCCATAGCGTTTCCAGACCCGTGGCTCGTAGAGTGCGAAGCCACCGCCGCGCGCAAAGCTCGCGACCAACTCCTCCCCGTCCGGAAGGAGATAGATACCGCGCTCTCTCAGGTCAGTGCTTTCCATCGATTTACTCTCTTGGAGGTATCAGGCGCTCCCACGATAGGTGGACGACCCCGGCGCGCATTCACCGGGCGGCTTCAAACTCTTTCCTGGCGTGCTGCCCGGACAGCCCCGACAACTCGACCCGCCCGTTCGCCAGCACACGCGCCACAATAAAGGTCCGTTCCATTGTGACGCGACCGGGCATCAGCTCTGCGCGAAACGTCAAAAGCATACCGGCACTTGCCCAGTCTTCAATGGACGATCGCCGTTTCCAGTCTTTGCGGACGCGGAGTGCTTTACGCTTGAACACGTGAATGGATGAGCCTGCGCATGCGGTCCGCAAAAAGTACGTCGATCTTCTGCGGCTCGATCACCGCCGTCACCTCGCCCGCCCCATAGATCGGATGAATCATGGTCTGTCCGGTGCGATACGTGCGCGTCCAGTCGTAAGGGGCGCTGGCCCTCACCGGTGAGTGCTCGGCGGACGGCTCCGTGTTACTTTTGAACGTGCTGCGTGTCCCGCATTTTGGGCAGTCGACGCGCGAGATTTGCCCTCGTTTAGTCACCGATGCCACCACATGCCCCCGCTCTTCGCCGCACACCGCGCACAGCTTCTCCACGCGCTCGCCAACTGTATGTACCTGCTTCCTCATAGGGTCCCCTCCCATTTTAAAAGTCTGGAGTCTGGTGTCGTGAGTCTCGAGGTCAAAAATCAGCCGGCGGTTCTTGTATTCGACTCCAGACCTTCAGACTGTTATTGACTTACTTATACCTGTAAGTAATACGGCCCCTCGACAAATCGTACGGCGACATCTCGACGCTCACGCGGTCGCCCACAAGGATCCGTATGCGATTCTTGCGCATCTTGCCGGAGACCTGTGCCAACACGACATGGTCACTGCCGTCAAGGCGGACCTTGAAAAATGCGTTGGGCTGCTTATCTATAATCAGGCCCTCGGCCGGGATCGAATCTTCTTTAGACAATAACTCTCTCCTTCGCTAACCAAACTGCGCCCAGGGGCTGCTTACTATTGACTCTCCATTCAAGAAAGCTTTTCCCTCTGCGTCCTGTGCGATTCACATCGCCCTCTTCCACCCACTCGTCCGAATTATGCTCGGGGCAAAATTAAAGCCCCCGGCGCAAGCTGTTATTGCCGGGGGCGCTTTTGAGTAAAGTGTCGCCGGTTTGCCCTGCGTGGCTTACCAGCGAGGCGTGCGGTCGCCGCCGCCACCGTAGTTGTTGCTGCGTCCACCCCCGCGATTGCCGCCGTAGCCGCCGCGGCCGCCGCCTCCCCCGCGATTGCCGCCGCGGCCGCCGCCACCGGGGCCGCGATTTTCGCGCGGTCGAGCTTCATTCACGTTCAGGTTACGACCATTGATCTCTTTGCCATTGAATTGCGCGATGGCTGCCTCGCCCTCCTCTTTGGAAGACATTTCGACAAAGCCGAAGCCGCGCGAACGGCCCGTCTCGCGGTCTTCGACGACCATCGCCGACTCGACCGTCCCAGCTTGCGAGAATAATTGTTGCAAATCATCGCTGGAAGTCTGGAACGCGAGATTGCCGACGTAAAGTTTCATAGACATGATTGTAGATGTACCTCTCCTTCTGATAAGGAGTATCTAGAGAAGCTTCGAATCAAAGGTGCTTCGGACTTACGGTGGCAGCGAAGCTCAGTTCGGATGCTCTGACGAGCGGCTTCTGAAAGTTGAAACGAGCCTGCTCTCGAACCATCCAAACGCCGCCGCCAATAATCGAGGCGCGGGGCGCATCACCGTTGATGCGCGAGAGAAGGAGTTAACATAGCTATGATGCACCATTTGGCAGCAAAGTTGCAAGCGATTTGCTGCATCCGAGCAACAAAGGGAACGGATTGAGCAGGTTACAATTCCAATGTATGGCTACTATCGGTGGCGCTTAAGCTCCTGTTGAGCCAAAGCCTCCGGCGCCTCGGTGGGTATTTTCCAGATCCTCGGCCCAGGCCGGTGTTGGTGTAATAATCTTCTCGATGATGAGCTGGCAGATCTTGCTCCCTCTGGGCAGCACGATCACCTCACCGCTAGTGTTATACAGGATGCAATTGATTTCCCCACGATAATCGGCATCAATCACACCCGCCAGAACATCAAGCCCTTTATTGGCGGCGAGCCCTGAGCGCGGGGCCACTCGTCCATAGAAACCTTCAGGGATGGCCACTGCTAAGCCGGTGCGCGCAACAATTCGACCCCTCGCCTCGATCCTCAGGTCATCAGCGCAGTAAATGTCCAGACCGGCGGATGAAGGGGTGCCACGCGTTGGGAGTATGGCATTGGGATCGACCCTTTTGAAGCGTAAGGTGTCAAATGATCGGGTCATAGGCTGCCGGGAGCCGCTACCATCAAATTTAAATGCGTTAAAGCTTTTCCTCTGCGGTTCATACTTCATTGACAAGCACACTCAAGATGAAAAGGAAATCTGATGCGACGTTAATCGCATGGAAATTTATCCCTCGTTGATCCCTTCTCCGAGTCTATTTTCGCCGGTCAGTTCATAATCCATCGCCGCCTGTCTCACCAGATCGGCCCGCCGCTCTGCCTCCCGGGCTCTTTTCAGAAATTGCTCGGCGTCGCCGCCGTTATTACCTTCGCGCACGTGCCGGGCCAGGTGGCGCATCAGCAGTACGTTCTCTTCGAGCGTCCGGATCGCGTTCCAGAGCGCATCCTCGATCTTTTCGGTGACCTCCGACAGAAGGCTCTCGACCGAATAAGCGTGACCGGTGTGGCACCGGAAGCGGAGATACCCTCCCTCTTTCAACTGCAAGAGCACGCCGTGGCATTCCGGGCACGCGTAGGAAGACGGCTCGCCCAACTGCTGGACGCCGGCGTCAATCGCCTTTTCTTCCTTGGCTATTCTGACCTCAATCTCCATCTCCTCCGGCACTTGAACGGCTCCTTCCTCCTCAACCGGCGTACCCGTCAGGCGCACCAGCAGAGGCGCGATCTCTGCCTCTATGCCGCCGGCCGAGGCCCCGATCACGATGATATCTTTTTCGGGCATTCCATGCTCCTTAAAAGAAAGGATGAAGGCGGAAAGGTGAAAGAATGACGGCGCAGCTTAAACCGGTGTTCTTTCCGCCGCGCCGGGAACGCCCGCTTTTGCGCCCCACCCAGATGGCGAAGGAAAGCTGATCGGCATACGATAGCCCGGCGGGTGAATTTCTGCAACCCTCATCAGTCAGCCGAATCATTCTCGCTATACGCGGGGCGTGAGTTTGGCTTATACTCTGACACACACAAGCCGCCCGGCATCCTGTTCCGCGAGGAACTCTTTCAACAGTCAGCATGTGAGCGCCGACTCTTTCAGATCAGCATTGATCGAGCGCGGCCGGCCCGGGAGGGGGGATTAAGAGGATGAGCGAGGCATCCGAGCGCGGCGGGCGCTCCCGCCCGAAGCGTCCGAAGCGGGGAAATAGTCATGATTTTTTTGTCGTCGGCATCGGCGCGTCCGCGGGCGGGATCACGGCGCTGGAGCGGTTCTTCGAGTCGATGCCCGGCGATAGCGGGATGGCTTTCGTCGTGATCCTGCACCTTTCGCCGGAGCATGAGAGCAACCTAGCGGCGATGCTTCAGCGTAAAACCGGGATGCCCGTGATACAGGTGGTCGAGTCCGTCAAGGTCGAGCCGAACCACGTCTACGTGATCCCACCGGCCAAGAATCTCGTCATGTCCGACAGCTCCATTGTGGTTCAGGAGCCGGAGGCGCGGAAAGGCCCCCGCGTGCCCATCGACCTCTTCTTCCGCACGCTCGGCGCAGCCTACAACATCCACGCCGTCGGACTTGTGCTTTCAGGGACCGGCACTGACGGCACGCTCGGACTAAAGCGCATCAAGGAGGAGGGCGGCATCGCCTTAGCACAAGACCTCGAGGAGGCCGAGTACGACGGGATGCCGCGCAACGCCATCGACGCCGGGCTGGTGGACTTCGTTCTGCCCGTCGCCGAGATGCCTGAAAAGCTCATCGGCATCCGGCAGGCCTCGCAGAAAATCCAGATCCCGCCCGAAGCCGAGAAGCCGCCGGCCGGGGAGGAAGCGGACGCGTTGCGCGAGATCCTCACGCTGGTACGCATCCGCACCGGACATGATTTCAATAACTACAAGCCCTCGACAGTCCTGCGCCGCATCACGCGCCGCATGCAGGTCAACGAGGTCAACGAGCTCAGCGCCTACCTTCAGTTCATGCGCGAGCACCTGCGGGAGGTGGAGGAGCTTCAGCGCGACATGCTCATCACCGTCACCAACTTCTTCCGCGATGCCGAGGCGTTTGACATTTTGGAGCAGGAAGTTGTGCCGAGGCTGTTCGAGGAGAAGGGCGACGGCGACCAGGTGAGGGTCTGGGTGACGGGCTGCGCCACTGGCGAGGAGGCTTATTCTCTCGCCATCCTGCTGCAAGAGCAGGCCGAAAAGCTCGACCAGGCGCTGAACATTCAAATCTTCGCGACCGACATCGACGACGAATCGATCGTGCAGGCGCGTGAAGGCGTCTACCCCGAGGCGATTTCGGCGGACGTCCCGGCCGAACGCCTGAAGCATTACTTTACCAAAGAGGGGCAGCACTACCGCGTCAGGAAAGAGATCCGCGAGATGGTGCTCTTCGCCCCGCACAACATCCTGCGCGACCCGCCCTTCTCGCGCCTCGACCTGGTGAGCTGCCGAAACCTGCTCATCTACCTCAACCGCCAAACGCAGGATCGCGTGCTCGAGATCTTTCACTTCGCGCTTAGGCCCCACGGATTTTTGTTCCTCGGCACGTCGGATTCGGCCGACAGCCAGCCGGAGCTCTTCGCGCCCGTTGACAAGAAGCACCGCATCTTCCGCCGCAACGCCGTCTCGGCCGCCGCGCCTTACGTGCCCGCGATGCCTCTGCCCGGCAGGTGGGACGTGAAATTGCCTGAGGTCGCGGCGGCGCCGGCCAGAAAGCCGGCGTTCTCTTACGGCGAGATTCACCAGATTCTGGTCGAGCAATACGCGCCGCCGAGCGTGCTCGTCAACGAGGCCCATGACATCGTGCACCTTTCGGATCATGCCGGCCGCTACCTACGCTTTGCGGGCGGCGAGCCTTCGCGCAGTCTGCTCAAGGCTGTTCATCCAGACTTGCGGCTTGATTTACGTGCCGCGCTCTTTACGGCGGCGCAGGAAGGGCACGAGCACGAGACACGGCGCCTGAGCTTCAAAGTTGACGGGGAGACGCAGCTCGTGAAGATCATTGTGCGCCCCGTCAGGCACCCTGAATTGGCGCGCTATTACCTGTTGGTGATCTTCGACGAGGGCGCTGGCGCAGACGCGCCGGTGCCGACCACACCGCCGCGCGCGGGCGCGGAAGGGGGCGGGATAGACCAACTGGTGCGTCACCTCGAAGACGAATTGCAGCGGACGAAGAGCGTCCTGCGGGCCACCGTCGAGCAGTACGAGACTTCGACCGAAGAGTTGAAAGCCTCGAACGAAGAACTGCAGGCGATCAACGAGGAGTTGCACAGCGCGACCGAAGAGCTGGAGACGAGCAAGGAGGAGTTGCAATCGCTCAACGAGGAGCTGCAGACCGTCAACAGCGAATTGAACGATAAGGTCAACGAAGTCAGCCGCATCAACAGCGACTTGCAGAACCTCCTGGCCGCGACCGACGTGAGCACGATCTTCCTCGACCGCAAGTTGCGCATCAAGCGCTATACGCCGCGCGTCGAGGTGCTCTTCAACATCATCCCTTCGGACATCGGCCGCCCTCTCGTCCACCTCACGCACAAGTTGGACTATCACAACCTGTCCGAAGACGCCGGGCGTGTGCTGCTGAGCTTAACAACAATCAAGCGTGAAGTGCGCAGCGCCGAGAACCGGTGGTACATCGCGCGCCTGCTGCCCTACCGCACGGTGGAGGACCGCATCGACGGCGTCGTACTGACCTTTATCGAGATCACCGAGCTCAAGCGCGCCGCGCAAACTCTGCGCGATTCCGAGGAACACCTGCGACTGCTCATCGAGGGGGTACAGGATTATGCCATCTTCTCCGTCGACCCGGAAAACCGCATCATCAGTTGGAACAAGGGCGCGGAAAAGATTTTCGGCTACACCGAAAGTGAGGCCGTCGGCCAAACCGGCGAGATCATCTTCACGCCGGAAGACCGCGGGCGCGGCGTTCCCGAAGAAGAGATAAGGGAGGCGCAAAACAAGGGGCGCGCGGATGACAACCGCTGGCACGTGCGCAAGGACGGCTCGCGCTTCTTTGCCTCCGGCGTGATGACGCCCCTGCGCGGCGGCGGCGGCCGGTTGCGCGGCTACGTCAAAATCACGCGCGACCTCACCGAACAGAGGCAGGTCGAGCAAGAGCGGGTAGACATGACGAGCCGCGTGGAGCATGAGCGCTCGCTTCTGGAGGATCGGGTTAAAGAGCGCACGAGCAATCTGGAGTCGGAGGTCGCAGAGCGCCGCATCGCCGAGGGGCGGGTCAAAGATCTGCTGCGTCGCGTCGTCAGCACGCAGGAGCTCGAGCGCCTGCGCATCTCGCGCGAGCTGCACGACCTGTTGGGCCAGCAGTTGACGGCGCTGCGGCTCAACCTTGAATCGATGAAAGAGCATCGCGCGGATGAGGCGGAGATGGCCAGGCGGATCGAGCAGGCGCAGGCCATCGCCCGGCAGCTCGACGAGGACGTTGACTTTCTGGCGTGGGAGATGCGGCCCGCCGCGCTCGACGAGTTCGGCTTCGTCACCGCCATCGAAAATTACGTGCAGGAGTGGTCGAAGCACTTCGGCATCAAAGCCGAATACCACACCGCCGGGCTCGGCAACTGGCGCCTCGCGCCGGAGGTCGAAACCAGCTTCTACCGCATCGCGCAGGAAGCGCTCAACAACATCTATAAGCACGCCGAAGCGAGCCGCGTAGACGTGCTTCTCGAGCGCCGAAATAATAATGTCGTGCTCATCGTGGAAGACAACGGCAAGGGTTTTGACCCGAACGATGAAGCCACCCTGCGTCAGGGGATGGGCCTCGTCAACATGCGCGAGCGGGCCGCGCTCGTCGGCGGCACGCTGGAGATAGAGTCTATCCCGGGCAAAGGTACGACCTCCTTCGTGCGCATCCCGTTGAGCTTGCCGGAAAATGAGGACGGCTCAAGGAAACAGGTGACTTAATTTTGCGGGCGGCGCTTGAGATGAGCGCCGCCCGCGGCTCACCGGCGCCGCTGCGGGACCGCCGGTACGCGCCGCGCACTGACATCAACCGGGGGCACGACAATGGGTAAACAAGCTACGGGCAAGCTGCGCATCATCCTCGCCGAAGACCACGAGATGGTGCGCGAAGGTCTGAAGGCGCTCATCAACGCGCAGCCCGGGATGGAGGTGGTCGGCGAGGCGAGCGACGGCCGCATGGCCGTCCGGCGGACGCAAGAGCTGACGCCCGATGTCGTCGTCATGGACATCTCGATGCCGGAGATGAACGGGCTCAAGGCGACGGAGAAACTGAAGCAATTATCCCCGCAGTTGAAAATCCTGGCGCTCACGCGCCACACCGACGTAGGCTTCCTCCAACAACTCTTCCGCGCGGGCGCTTCGGGCTACCTGCTCAAGCGGAGCGCCTCAACCGAATTGGTTCGGGCCATTCGCGCCATCGCCGATGGCGGCAGCTACCTCGACCCGGCCATCGCCGGCAAGGTCATGAGCGGCTACGCCAGCCGGCAGGCCGGACCGAGCACAGAAGCCGCGGGCGATTTGAGTGACCGTGAAGCAGATATCCTGCGCTTCATCGCCCAGGGCTACAGCAACAAAGAGATCGCCGCGCGCCTGGATATCAGCGTCAAGACCGTCGAAGCCCATAAAGCCAACACGATGAAGAAACTGGGCCTCAACAGCCGGATCGACATCGTGCGCTTTGCGCTCCTCAAAGGGTGGCTGCAGGATATGTGATTCCTCTTCCTCTCCCCGCCGTTATTCACATTCTACGCCTTAAATAACCGGCCCTTTTAACCGCATAGGGAAACTCCCTACCCGTTCTTCTCTTCTTCCCTATAGGCAAAGCCTTGTTTTCGTGGGATATATAAATGGCTAATCGTACTTTGGTGGCGTGATTTTCTGAATTGAAGTTCAGAGTGCCGCCACCCATTTTTCATCGGGCTGTTGGGGCAGCTTAAGCGAAGGGCGGCTCAGGCAGGGGGGAGGGTGAGTAAAGATTTAAGCTCACCCTTTAATATTTCAGCGCTCTTTCTTGTTCCCCTATCAAGAGCCGGGCGCGGCCCGCCCGAAGCCCGCCGGTCACCTCAGGATTCTCCCCGTCATGGCTGCTTTATTGCTTACTAGCAAATCACATGACTCGGCGGACGCTCCCCGATTTGTGAGAGGAGCGCCTGGCTCCGGGCGACTCGTGTTAGTGGTGGAAGATCACGAGGACACCCGCTTCATGCTCAGGACGATACTGGAGATGCGCGGCCTTAACGTGGTGGAGGCCGGCAGCGGCGAGGAGGCTATTGAGACGGCAGAGCGCACGCGGCCCCGTCTTGTTCTGATGGACAACGGTCTTCCCCGGCTCGACGGGATTTCGGCCACCCGCCGCCTGCGTGAGCTGGCACCGCTCGAGGGCCTGCCGATAGTTTTTCTTTCCGGCCATGCCGGCGCTGATGGTCAAAGGCTCGCGTTCGCCGCCGGGTGCAACGAATACCTGGTTAAACCGGTTGATCTCGATTAACTGGATCGCATTTTAGATTGCTACATTTTTCAGAAGGTGTCCGGTAGTTCTGTCAAGGCAGTGTAACTCTCGGGTGACGGCGTGTTAACAAAACTAAATTTCGGACCCCCTCAAGGGCATGGCGTGGAATTTGGCGCCAGGCAGAACCAGCCGGCGAACGATATCAAGATTAACCGTGACTTATTGGCGCAGGCCAAACAATTACGCAGGCGGCTTGAGCTAATGCTCGAACAGGTTGAGCTGGTGCTCAAAGAGTCCGAGTTCAGGCGCGAGCAGGCGCGGATGGTACGCCAACGGAGCGTGCTATTGAGGTGGAAGGCGGACAGCACGGCCTCAGCTTATTACAAGCCGGGTAGCAATTCACCGTCTCGTTAACTCTAAACTAAAGCCGCTCAACCCCGGGAGCTTTGTGAAACGGAGGCATCATGGCAAACGGTTTTGCAGGCGAGAACAGCTACACGCGAAAAAATGGGCGCACAAGAAGCCACGGGGTCGATCCCGCTCCCGGCTCATATCGAATAACGGTCAGGTCGCCCGAGAATGTGCGTGAGCAAAAAGTCGGCGACAAAGTCCCACTGAAAGGGTTATTAGCCAACAAGATTCTGACATCCCTTCCCGGCGAAGAGTTCGCGCGCCTCCTTCCACACCTGGAACCCGTCTCCGTCTCATCCGGCGAGGACCTCTGTAAGCCGGGGGAGAGCATCCGTTTCATCTACTTCCCTGAAAACGCTGTGATCTCCCAGCTCTACATCTTGTCGGACGGCGACATGGTTGAGGCCGCCATGATCGGCCGGGAGGGCATCGCCGGACTCTCCGCAATTTTCAGCCCTTACCCGCCGTCACACTGGGTGCAGGTCGCGGTCGGAGGCAACGCCCTGAGGATCAGGGCGGAAGTCCTCAGGCAGGAATTCGGTCGCCGCGGGGCGCTGCAACGCTTGATACTGGCCTACGCTGGCGCTCGCATCGGACAGATCTCCCAGCGGGTTATCTGCAACGGCCGCCATAAAGTAGGAGAGCGATTGTGCAGTTGGCTGATGATGATTCATGATCGCGTGGGGGACGATCAGTTGCCGCTGACGCACGAACAGATTGCCCGCCACCTCGGGGCGCGCCGCGCAGGTATCACGAGTGTGACCATCGCCCTTCGGAATGAAGGGATCATCAGTTACAGTCGGGGCCATATCCGCATCCTCAACCGGCAAGGGCTGGAGGCTGCCGCCTGCGAGTGTTATCGAATATTCCGTAAGTCAATCGATTGAATCAGGTCAGAGCCGCAGGTCATCGCCGCATGTCCGGCACAACCCAACTCATCAATGAAAACCGGCTTCTCGCCGCCCTTCCCGTTAAGGAGCGCGAGCGGCTCGCGCCTCACCTGGAGCCCGTGTCGCTCACCCAGGGCCAGATCCTCTTCAGGCCCGGCGAGACCATTCCGTACGTTCATTTCCCCACCACCGCGGTCGTTTCTTTACTTACCGATTTAGAGGGTGGTGGAGGTATGGAAGTGGGTCTGGTAGGTCCTGAGGGCATGACTGGAATCTCTGCGATCTTAGGCGGGAGGGAGACAAAGGTTGCCACCGTGCAGAGGGACGGCGCCGCCCTGGGGCTCAGGTCTGAGACGCTCCAGGAGGAGTTCCGCAAAGGCGGCGCGCTGCAGAGCCTGCTCCTGCGCTACACGCACGCGCTGATGGCGCAAATATCGCAGTCGGTCGTCTGCAACATGCGTCACAAGCTCGAGGGGCGACTGGCCCGCTGGCTGCTCATGTTCCGTGACCGGATCGACTCGGACGAGTTTACGCTGACTCAGAAATTCATGGCGGACCTGCTGGGCGTACGCCGCTCCAGCGTCAGCGACGTGGCTCACAAACTCCAGGCGATGGGGTTCATCCGCTACAGCCGTGGTCACATCACAATCCTTGATCGAAAGGGCCTGAAAGAATTCGCCTGTGAGTGCTACCCGGTGGTTAAAGAAGAATACGACAACTTCCTGTTATAACCACATTGAGTCTGAATTCAGTAAGCTTTTCCTCCGCGTCCTCTGTGTCCTCTGCGGTTCAAATCCCTTCTTCCGTTCGCCCAACTGTGAAAGTTTCCTTACTCTTTACTCTTAGCTCGGTATCTCAGGCGCTTCGGCCGGGAAAACGATGCGGTCGTAGACATCGGTCAGTTGAAGGGTACAATCAACGGAAGGAAGATGAAGACTCTCTTCGAGTCCGCTCACCAAAGAGTAAAGCCATTCCCCGCCCGCCTGCCGGTGGTAGTGTTCAATCTGAGGTTTCGATTGTGAAACCAAAAGGTAGTCGGAAAGCTCCGGTAGCCAGGTTTGATACCTTGCCCACTTCTCTCCTCGGTCAAAGGCTTCCGTGGTGGGTGATAAGACTTTGATGATGAGGATCGGATTCAGCAGCAAGTCTTTGCGTTTGTCGTAGAATTTGAGTTCCCCGCAGACTACTAACAGATCGGGGTAAGAATATAACCCTTTCTGCGCCTGGGTAGATTTAGGAGCTGGCCCGGCGCAGACTTTCATGTCTTTCGAGAACGCTTGACAATGCTTCCTTAATAACTGTGTGCTGATGATCCGGCTCAGGTTCATGCAGATCGCGCCATGCTCCGGTCCCTCGCCGGCCATCGCGTAGATCTGCCCGTCAAGATATTCATGCCGCTCTTCAGACTCTCTTTCCAGTGAGAGATATTCTTCTACGGAATAGCGGGCAGGCGAACGGGGCAAACCCATCTGCTTCAGGCCTCCGTGGGAAACAGTCACCGGGCGGTGTCTGGGCCGCAGTGATTATAGCTTGGTTCGACGTGCATGTCAGGGTTACGAGGGGCGACCTGTCTGCTCATCCCTTGAAGGGGATTAGGTCACTCTTTCCACCGACGGTTGACTTGATATACCTCGACTATTGTCCACCCCTTTTGGAAACATAAAAGAGCATACAGCATAAGTCCCAAATTCCTCTCCCGAGTGGTCATGAATCATGCTGCATACTCCTTACATTATGCTGCCCAATTCGTGATTTATGCTTCACTCTAGATACTTTCAAAGCTTCGGCAACGTTACCCCCTGCTGGCCTTGATACTTACCACCCCTGTCTTTATAGGACGTCTCGCACACGTCGTCTGATTCGAAAAACACCACCTGAGCGACGCCCTCGTTGGCGTAGATCTTGGCAGGCAGTGGTGTAGTGTTGGAAAACTCCAGTGTCACATACCCTTCCCACTCAGGCTCGAAGGGGGTCACATTCACCAGAATGCCGCATCTTGCATAAGTGCTTTTTCCTAGACAAATGGTGAGGACATTGCGCGGGATACGGAAATACTCGACCGTGCGCGCGAGGGCAAAGCTATTTGGCGGGATGATGACCGAGTCGCCCTTAACGTCCACAAAGTTTTTAGAGTCGAACTCCTTCGGGTCCACAATAGTGCTGTTGATATTAGTGAACAGCTTGAACTCGTCGGCGCAGCGGATGTCGTAACCGTAGCTCGAAGTGCCGTAGGAGACGATGCGACGCCCGTCAACTTCCTTCACCTGGTTGGGCTCGAACGGCTCGATCATCCGGCGCTCCTGCGCCATGTAGCGAATCCATTTATCCGATTTGATGCTCATAATTCCCGTCTGAAAATAGTGAATTGAGAGAGCGCGTCACCCCCGATTCGCCGTTTGAAGTCTCAAACGACAAATCACGGACAAACGCGGCACAGGATAAACTAAAGAAGGCAGAAGGAAAAAGGCAAAAAGAGTGGATCACAAGCTTGAAAGAGTTTCCGCCCGACTTTTGCCCTTTTCCTTTTTACTTTTGCCTTCTTTAGCCTACTGCTCTTTGGCTTCCGGTTTGATGCGGAGGGTGCCGTCGCCGACCGTCAGCGCAAGCACGGGGCCGCCGGCCCCGGCCCGCCCCTTGATGGAACGCTCGGTCGTGGTCGTGCGCTCGCGCGGCTCGAGCGTCGGGTAAGAGTTTTCGATGCGGCCGGTGCGGAGAACTTCCGCGTCGATATCCGCGTTGAAGCCCGCCGGGAGCTGCACGGTAAGGTCGCCGGTGGCGAGGCGAATATTGGCGCCCGCGCCGCGCCAGCTACGCGCCCCGACGTTGAGCTTGACGGAACCGCTCCCGATGGTCACCATCACCGTGCCGCCCGTGAGCGTCAATTGCGCGTCGCTCTCCAGCGCGGTGAGACTGATCCCGCTTTCGATATTGCTGATGCTGATGGGGCCGCGCCCCGCGTTAATGTCCAGGTCGGTCGAGGCGGGCACACGGATGTGGTAATCAATCTTCCACGGCAGGCCCAGAAGTCTTTTCGGAAAATCCTTCGCGACGCGACGCATGAAAGCCTTGTCGTGCGTGCCCGTCGAGATGATGCGCAGGTGATTGGCGTCTTCGTCGAGCAGAGAGTTGTTAACGGTCGAGAGGCGCGCGAGGTCTTCTTCCGTGTCGGCGCGCAATTCGATGTCGGCGGTGATGTCAGCCTCGTTGCGGTTCCAGGACTCAATCGTGATCGAGCCGGCCGGAGCGCCCAGCACCGTCAGCGTGCCCCCGTAGCCGAAGCGTCGCACTTCATGTTTCGTCGTCGTACGCGTCAGCGCAGGCTGCGCGGAGCTGAGCGGTGCGGCCGAGCTCTTCTTACCCTTCTGCTGCGCGTAAACCGGCACGACGGCCACGAGAGCCATGTGCAAAAGCAGGGCGTACCGGACTGGCGTGCGACGCCGGAAGGAAAATCTTCGAAGTATGGACATGGTTGATCCTCAAAAAGCTACGGACGCCGTTTCGATCAGGCAGACCGAGAGGGGGCGTCCGTCAAAGGGCTGATGCGTCACAGCCTCATTTTAATGGCGGATGAAAGAGATCGTGCCACGCAGGTTGAAGACGGTGAGCAATGCGCGGTTATCGCCGCCCACCTCGCCGACAACTTTGCGCTGGTCGCTGATGAATTTTAGTCCGGCATTAGCAAATGAGCCGAGGTCGATGCGGCGCGTCACGGGCGCGACGGCCATCAAGCGGAACGACGAATTCTCCGGAATGCGGATGCTGATGTTGCCCTGCGCCGACGAGAATTTATACGTGCCGCCGGACCTCAGCTCGCCGTCGAACAGGATGTTGCCCATCTTGTTCTCAGCCATCACGTTGGCGGCGCGAATACCCGTCAGCTCGATATCGCCTTCGGATGAGACGTGCGCGCGTACGAGCGAACCCTGCACGCCGCGGACCGTGAGATTACCGCGCCGTGTTTCGATATCAACCGTCGAGTTGACGGGGACGCGAACCTCGAAATTGATATCGCCGACATCAGCGCGCCCGCGGTTGTCGTGTACGACGTCGATTACGAGGCTGTCGCCGTTCATCGCGGGCGCAAAGCGCGTGGCGGACGAGTCCATGTGGGCGATGATCTTGACTTCGTCGCGGTCCCAGCCTTCAACCGTAACCCCGCCGGACCAATTCGTGAGTTGTAAACGGATATTACTGCGCGCCGGGTAAGTCCTTGAAAGGCGATGCTGGGCGAAAGTATCGGCCGCGGTGGAGAGGGCCAGAATGGAGAGAGCGGCGAGGCTCGCGAGAATGACGCGTGATCTTTTAGCTTTACGTCGCGTGTCGGGCAGGCGAGTATTCATCTCTATGTCCATCAATCGAAGTTCTCTTTACGGGAGATTGCTTGCAAGCATCTGGCGCACGCTTCTTCTCGGTAGGGCCAGAGCGCGGGCTGAGGCTTGTTCCGCGGTTCAGTATCGTCTTATAGATCGGAGAACTCTCTAAGAAGCTCCATCTTGTCGTTGAGCGCGGTATTCAGCATCTCCTCCGATACTTCATCGTGAGGATTCTGGCTTAATTCCTTGAGCGAATCGTTGACCGCCTGATCTATGACACTCATATTTCGTTCGAAAGCGCTGCGCATCTGCGGACTCCACAGGGCCTTGCGCTGCTCGATGCGCTGGTTCCAGTAGCCAATCGCTTGCTGCTGCTGCCACAAGCGATCACTCACGTTGAACGTGCTTGCTTCAACATAGGTGGGCGCAGAGGCTCTCACAGTGGCATTGCCGGTGCTCATGGTTGATGTGGAATTGGCAGTATCAGCCCCGGCGCCGGTGTTCTGGAGCCAGCGAAAGCTGAAAGCGGTGACGAGCGAAACGGCAACCACGATGGCGGCGACGGCCGCGGCCAGTTGTGGCAGAGAAAGCTCCCAGCTCCGGTTCATCAGGCGCGACCACCAGTTCTCGTGCCCGGTGTTGAAAGATGTTTGACGCGCCGTGGCGGCGCCACTCATGCCAAGCTCGACCTCAAGCGTGTTTTGGATGCGCAGCCATAAGGCCCGCGGATTCGGCGGCGCCTCGTATTCTTCACGATGCTCACGGCAAAAGCTGACGATTGAGTTGAGATCATCGCGTATACCGAGGCAGGGAACACACTCTTCCAGGTGCGCCTCAAGCACCGCGCGGTCTTTGTCGTTGAGCGCATTATCGACTAGGTCGCTAAGCAACTCCTGACACTCTTCGCAGTTCATTTTCCTAACCTCTTGCTTATCGCACAGACGACGATTATTAAAAATGTTTAACAACGTCGAGTACGACCCTTTCGTGATTTTGAGCAATCATGGGGAGACTGCGCTTAAGGATTCTCCCTAAGCGTTATGGCCAACGCTCAAGGAGCTCATCAGATTTTTCGCCGCCGCCGGTTCCGTGGAAAACCATTGAAACCGGGCGGACGTCGTTGGAAGCTAATCCCGGGGGAATTGTTGCCTGAGCAACCCCCTTAATTTCATCCTCGCCTTGTGCAACTGCGACTTCGATGTCCCCACCGAACACCCCAACATCCGCGCGATCTCCTCGTGCTCGTGCCCCTCCACGTCGTGCAACACGAAGACCGTCCGGTACCCCGGAGGCAACTGACTGATCGCCTTGTCCAACGCGATCCGCTCCACCACAGGCATCTGCCCGGGCCGCTCCGTCCCACGCTCCACCTGCACGGGCGTCTCCCCGTCCTCTGTCGTCTGCTCGAGCCGCACGCCACGCTTCCTAAAGTGCATCAGGACCTGGTTGACCGTCAACCGGTGCAGCCAGGTGGTGAAGGCCGACTCGCCGCGAAAGCTCCCGATCTTGCGGAAGAGTTGGATGAAGACCTCCTGCGCGAGGTCTTCGGCCTCGGCAGTGTTCTGCGTCATGCGCAGGCACAGCGAGTAGACTCTGCGGTTATGGCGGCGGTAGAGTTCCTCGAAGGCCGGCATATCGCCGGTGGAGGCCAATTGGGCCAGCGCATAATCGCTCCTCCTGGCTGTCTCGGTTTCG